>DAOVRE010000035.1 GCA_030628305.1 Candidatus Heimdallarchaeota archaeon
CTATGGGAAGAAGATCTGGAGGGTCCGACAATTGACATCCAAGATGTGATATTATTTACAGAGAGTGATGAAGTAATTGAAATAATATTTGTTGTTTCTGATAGATCTGATTTCGATTATTATTGCTATGTAAACTCTGTTTTAGAAAAATGGGGTAGTCACGAAGCTACAGGAGAAAATTCTTGGAGTTTCAAATATAAATTAACTGTAAATCCAGACAGCGAATATAATGTGTCTTTATCTGTTTTCGACGTTTGGGGAAATTCTAATCTGAAATCAACTCTTGTAAAATGTGATTCTGAAACAAAAAGCGTTTCATTTGATTACAGGTTCTCAGTTATTGCCTTTCTTACAGTATCCATAACAATTCTACTACAAATAGCTAAAAAAAGAAAAGATTAAATAAGTATGAAAAACTTTTCCAATAGCGCTTTAATGAGAAGTTTATTTGTGGGGATAGCCAAGTGGCCAACGGCGGCAGACTCAAGATCTGTTCCTTAGTGGTTCGGGAGTTCGAATCTCCCTCCCCGCACCATCTTCTTTTTATTTTTCGAATTACTTGTTTTACACTTTTATCAATAAATATTTAAATTCACTTTATTTGATTCAATCATGTCTAAAGTACCTCAACCTACCACAAAATTCCTTAAAGTTAAGTGTGAAAGTTGCAATAATGAACAAATTGTATTTGATTCAGCAAAAATAGTAGTAAAATGCAATGTTTGTGGTTCAAACCTAACTGAACCAAAAGGTGGAAAAGCAAAAATCCTTGGTGAAGTTTTAGAAGCACTTTCTTAATATTACTTCACATTTTCACATTTCTATATTTTCAGCGATTTCTCTTCTAACTAAACCAATAGCGTTTTCTTTAGGTATTAAACAAACGTCTTCGGGTTCAAACGGTCCATAGGTCTTCCCATCTAAACCCTTGATTTGAGCTTTGGTTTTCTTAATAAATCTAATAGCAACATAATCTATTTCTTCTTCTCCTTCTTCCTCAATTTCTTTCCCAATTAATTTGTTAATGTCAACATATGCTACATCTTTCGGTGAAAATACCTCTTTCCTGTATAATTCATAAATTTGCGAAAATCTATCGTAAAAATCTTGTTCTTCTCTTGCTAAATTAACGGTTACTTTTTCTCTATTCATTACCATTGTAATTAACTTTGTAGTTCGTATTCTCATCAAGTCATTGATTATATATTTGATTCTTTCCAATCTGGTTTCCAGAATCTTCTTAATAAGAGGGTTGATTTCCTTTTTTGTTTTTGTGGTATGTTTCTTCAGAAGTTCTCTCATAGCGCTGTAAAATATATCATCCATGGGAGTTAGTTTTTCACTTCCACGTTCGTCCTTCCATTTATCTTGAATTTTTTCAAACACTTTATCACACCACGGTTATTAAGAATGGAAAAAGGCTTTATTCTCCCTCACTTTAAGTCTAATCTTAGTCTTCTATCTCTTCACTTTCTTCGATTCTTGGTGCTACAAAGTAAATTAAGTGCCCCTTATCTTCCAGCTCATAAACAATTCTTATGGGTTGTTCTTGATTGTAGGATAATTTAACATAATCTGAAGATCTTATTCCTTTTAAGAAATTTGATAGGAAGTCTAATGAATAAACAGCTTCTGATTCACCTGCAACTTGAAAAGCTGATGTTTCCATTTCTTCACTTTTGGGTTCTATGAATGTATCCATTTCTTTTGTATCACTTTCTGCTCCAAAATAAATACCGTCTTCTTTTGCCTTGATTCGCAGATAGTCGCTAACCATCTCTGCATCTTTGAGAACTTGTTGAATAAAGGAGGCCTTTACTTCAAAGTTTGTATCAAAGTCAATATGTATTGAATCAGGGATGTTTCCTTCTTCAGGGATATCAATTAAAGATAATGCAAATTTCCTTTGTTGATTTTTACCTATAAACTCAATAACGAATCTTTTGGTTTTATCATCAAGGGCCATTCGCAAATTTTCATTTGCTCTAGCTGTTTTTAAAATTGTATTGAGAGTTTCTAAACTCAAGCCTAAAATAGCAGTTTCTTTGACATCATATTTTTTGAAGGCTTCCTTTTTAAGGAAAAAATCAATCATTGAAATACGAGTTGCGTCAAATGCTTTAATTCGAATACCATCTTCTGCAATGTTAACACTGCTCTCAGCAACTATTGAACTTATAATAGAACAGATATTTGCCATTAATTTTGCGTCTTCTAATATCATTTCAAAGGTCATTATTCTACCCCGTTTACGTTTTAATAATGAGCAATTTCGTGGTGGTAGTCACGAAATACCCTCTTTTAGTCATTTAGCATTTTAATATATAAAACAATCGCCCAATGCGGTTTCTAAATCCTACTTAGTTAGTGATTGTTCTAATTCTTTTATTTGGCTGTAAGTGTCCATATCTATATCACCCAGTTCTTGGGCAATGGACACTTTAATTTGTTTTTTTGGTTCAATTTCTATGAAACCAAATAAACGTAACAGAATTCCTTCTTTAACTTCTAAATTTTGTGGAACAGTAAAAATGGCCTCTATCTGATCAGAGCCATCATTAATAATGAAAGTATCATTTGTTACATTAGTAACTGTACCTACAATCCGATACTTTCCAGGTTTAGATAATTCAGAAAGATTAATCTCACAATATGGTTTTTTCCGTATATATTTTCTTTCAGAGGAAAAATCTTGGAAACTGGAATCATTGTCACTCATATTTACACCTTCCTTTAATCGTATTCTCGCCAAGTTTCTCCACATGTAACACATCTGAAAAATCTAGTTGGAGATTCATCAGCACTCCTTGTTTGTATCTGCCAAAAACTCACATTCTGTTTTGTTTCACATTTAGGACAATACATTTCTTTTATGGGTTTAGTGGAATCAACTTCACTTTCATTCATAACAGTGGTCATTTCTCTTATTAAATTATGTTCTACTTCTTCAGTAAATGTTACTTGTTCATCTATTTCTAAATTGCGCTTAAAACCACATTTTGCGCACATTAAGATTGTTTTACTTTTCTTATCCTTCTCAGTATGTAATATTTTACCACAATTTGGGCAGAAGTCCATGATAATTCACCTATACGTTATTTAAAAAACAATATTTGAAGTTAATATTGTTTTCTTTTTACGCTAATAGAAAAATGTTTTTGAATTTAACTTGTTTTATAAAACAAAACCCGAATAAAGTGGTGAACATATTTGGTAACATGTGAAATGTGCGGTAATGAGATTTTTTCAAAACCCATAACCATTGAAATAGAAGGTGCTGTTCTATTGGTTTGTCCTTCTTGTGCCAAGCACGGAAAACTAGTCACAAAACCTAAACCAAAGAAAACAGGTTTCAGAGGGACAAAAACAACCTCATCTTTGCAAAGTAATATCTCAGTCAGACAACCTTCAAGACCATATAGAGGTCGTCCAGAAGTCGATTCTAAAGAACTCGCTCCAGATTACGATGAACGTATAAGGTTAGCCAGACAGAAGAAGGGAATGACACAGAAAGATGTGTCTATTCAAACCAAAATTTCTATCCAAGAGTTGCAAAGCATTGAAACAGGGAAAATGAGACCTCCAGATGTGATAATTGCGAAATTAGAGAAATTTTTCAACATTAAAATTACAGAAAGTGTTGCATCCTATAGTCCAAAAGATCAGAAAAAAGGGTCAGCTTTTCAAACCCTGGGTGATATTGTTGTGCTTAAAAAGAAGCAAGATGAAGAATGAATTTCTTTATCTTTTACTTTTATGAAAACGACACAACAGTTAGTTTGGATGATAACTCAGCAATTAAAGCTTCAGCTTCTTTTAGGGGTAGTTTAATAGTATAAAGTCGTTTTTTTGTTCTAAATTTGAGCTTAATTTTATCCTTGCTTCTCTTCGTTCGGAGTTCTCCACCTTGATCAATGGTTAATTGAACAATCTCTTCAAGTTTCTCTTTAGTTATTTCACTTGGCATTTTCCGTCGAGATGTCTCTCTTAATTTTTCTTAAAAAACTTTTGTTTCAGTGTTTTTTGATAATTCTTAAGTAAAAGATAATAAAGTGTGACCCAAATGAGTATTGAATGATGAAAACGCACAAAATGCCTACCAAAGAAAAATGCTTAATAATTCTTAAAAAGCATAATACACCATCTCAAGTCATTGATCATTGTCTTATTGTTACAAAAATAGCAGAAAGATTTTGTGCGCAAATTGAAGAGATAAATACAGAACTGGTAATTGCAGCTTCTATGCTACACGATATTGGACGTTCAAAGGATCACTCAATTTTTCATGCAATTGAAGGTGTAAAAATACTAGAAAGCGAAAAACTTGACCAACGACTTATATTGATTGTTAAGAAACACATAGGAACTGGAATAACTGAAACTGAGGCAACAAAACTAGGATTGCCACCAGACGACTATATTCCAAAAACAACTGAAGAAATAGTTGTTTCTTATTCTGACAATCTAGTTTGTGGCATCAGAGAGTGTTCTTTTGATGAAGTACTGGAAACTTTTATTTGTAAATTTGGGGAAGATTCCCATGTTGTGAGGGGTTTTTTTAGACAAAAAGAATTTGTTGAAAAAATAATGATGAAAAACATTTGAAAAGGGGAAAAAGGGGACTAAATAAAACCGGTAGTTTGTTTTGCTGTTGATTCTTTTTCTCCAGTTATTTTCTTGATAGAATCTGTGAAATCATCATTAATTACGTGATCTCTTTCCGAGCGAATTGCGAACATACCTGCTTCTGTACAGATGTTTTTAATGGCAGCACCGCTCACCCCTTCAGTCATTTGGATTAAATAATCAAAATCAACATCGCCCTTTAGATTCATTTCAGCAACGTGTATTTTAAAGATAGCAAGTCGACTTTCAGCATTTGGGATGGGAATTTCAATGATTCTATCGAATCTTCCTGTTCGAAGCATTGCAGGATCTAAAATATCTATCCTGTTAGTAGCCGCGATAACTTTCACATCTCCTCTTGGATTAAATCCATCTAATTCAGAGAGCAATTGCATCAAAGTTCTTTGTACTTCTCTATCACCACTTGTAGCTAAATCTAATCTACGACTTCCAATAGCATCTAGTTCATCAATAAAAAGAATGCTAGGTGCGTTTTCTCGAGCAAACTCAAAAATTTCTCTTACAAGTCTTGCTCCTTCTCCGATAAATTTCTGAACTAGCTCGCTACCTATTAATCTGATGAAAACTGCTTGGGTTTCGTTAGCAACCGCTTTAGCAAGTAAAGTTTTACCAGTTCCTGGTAAACCTTGCAAAAGTACACCTTTAGGGGGATCGATGCCTATCTTTTCAAATAACTCTGGTTTCAATAAAGGCAGTTCAACTGTTTCCTTCAATTCTTGAATTTGTGGGGCGAGACCACCTATATCTTTAAACGTTTCAGTTGGTCGCTCAATCAATTCCATCTTCTGAACCATAGGATCTTGAGTCGGAGGTAAGGCATTTACTATTGCAAATGTTCTTTGATTTAGAGCAACTCTTGTATCAGGTTTCAAATCTTTGATTTCAACATGACGTGATATGGTAACAACTAGATTAGGACCAGTAGTACTTCGAACAACAGCTGTCTTATTATCAAGGACTTCAACTATATAACCCATAAACAAGGGAGGAGATCTTAGTCTTTCGAGTTCAACTTTTAAATTGTTGACCTCTCTCTGAAGACGTAGTCTTTCACTCTCCACCATCTGCTTTTCAGTCTCTAGTTGACGCGCTTGTCTCTCAAGATGATGAGCATAAGAAATTAAGTAAGCTGGGTCGTTTTGATCAGGTTCAGACCTCTCTTTTGACAGTTTCAACACCCTTTATTTTTCTCAATATTTTCTAGTCTCAAAGAATATATAAAAGCGTTTATATGGTATACTCGCGCATTAGATAGCCAAATACCGCAAAATGGAGAGATATTAATTTGCTTAGGTTAAGAAATAAAATCGACAAAAAAGAGAATCACAACAAAATCATCAACCTTAAGTGTTCTTTTTTAGAACAAAACACATGGCCTTAGTTATTCTCAGATTATTCCATAGGATTATGCGCGACAAACGTATGTCTACTCACATTGCATTAACTGCTAGAGCATTTGGCGCAAAGCAGTTAATCTATACGGGTAACCATGATGGTTCTCTTGAGGAAAGTGTCAATAGAATAACAGAAGAATGGGGAGGTAATTTTCACATAAATCATGTTGAAAATGAATTATCTTGCATAAAGAAGTGGAAACAGGAGGGAGGAATTATTGTTCATCTAACTATGTTTGGTATTGAACTTGAAAACAAAATAGTAGAGCTGAAACAAGAATTAAACGAAAATCTCTTAGTGATTGTAGGTGGAACCAAAGTTCCAGGTGCCATATATCAGTTAGCAGACTACAATATAGCTATTGGTCACCAACCACATAGTGAAGTAGCAGCATTAGCTGTTTTCTTAGATCGAATAACAGCTGGTAAAGCTAGAAAAGAGAAACACTTGAATGCAAATGTTGAGATTATCCCAATGGAGAGGGGAAAAAGTACAAAACAAAAGAACAAAGAGTGAAAATCATGTTGAAAATAACAGTTTTAGAGAAAACATACAACGTAGCAAAACATAGCTCAGCTAAAGCTCTAACTTACATCCTAAACGAAGAATTAAAAGATCTAGATGTAAAAATAGTGGAAGTAACTTTTACAAAAGATCGATATGCAGAAATAACTCTAGATGGGGAAGATGAGAACATTGCAAAGAATTTCATAATTGAAAAATATGGTTCGACAGAAAGAAGTATCGGAGAACTTCAGATTGGAGATATTATCTATGGACGTTTCAGAGATGTAGGGAATGTGAAGTTTGGTCTATTTGTTGACGCTGGAATTGTAACTTCAACACAGAAAATTGATGCACTATATCCTCTATTTGAAATGAGAAATCAGCTAGCTGGGGGGAAGAAATCCTCTCTCGTTAACACAATCAGGGCTTTTGGAATTGTTGAAAACTTACCTCTAAAGTTCGAAATTATTGATAAGAAAGTACTTGGATCAAAACTATGGGTAAAGATTGAGGATGAATCATTAAGGTGGTTTTTGGAGCCATATAAAGCAAACAAAGAAGCTCTAATTATATGTGGAACAACAAGAAGATCAATCAAACAAGCTCTTATCCAGAGTAAACATATGGAGGATATAGACGAATTTGAAAGGATAGGGTTGTTAGAATATAGGCTAGTTTGTAAAAAAGGGACTAGAGCTGATGGATTAATACCTGAATTAGGTAAATATCTAGGGAGAGCAAAAATAGGAGCTCAAGTACCAAAAAGAGTTGTAGAACTATAATAATGCATTTCATGAAAGGTAAAGAGAATCTATCTTCTTTGAATATTTAATGCTCCAGAAAAGATAAAGGAATTTTTGGAAGAAAAAATATAATGGTGGGGCAGGGCGGATTTGAACCGCCGACCTCCACTGTGTAAGAGTGGTATCATTAAACCGAGCTAGATCACTGCCCCAAGTTTTTGTTTATTTCATTTCTTTTCGTAATTTTTTTTAATTTAAGTTTTTGGTTAATGAATTTTACCTAAATTTCCTTCCTTTACGAGTAATTTAAATATTTATCTTCATATCATGCTACTTGGAGCATAACTTATGTCTGAACTTGATGAAATAGATTTGAATTTAAAATCCCTTGGTTTAACGCAGTATGAGGTTAAAACTCTCAAAACACTTATTGCTCTTTCGGCTTCCACTGCCGAAGAAATTCATAAACAAACAGATATCCCTACTCCTCGTATTTATGATACAATCGAGAGTTTGCAAAAGAAAGGTCTTGTTAGAACAATTGCAGGTCGTCCTAAAAGGTTTGAAATTGTTAACTTAGAAGAAGGATTGAAAAATTTTCTCATATTCAAAGAATCAGAATTCAACGATGAGCTTAACAAAATGACTAATGTTTCTGATCATATTCTTACTCTTCTAAAAGATCCAATCTATCAATCTCAATTAATCATTAAACCTGATGAATTAATAGAAGCTTACTCCTCTCTTGGGGAGATGCAGGTAAAAACAATAGATCTAATAAATAAATCTAAGAAAGAAATTTGCATTTTTACTAATGTTTTCTACTGGTTTGAGCATGTCGAAGAAGCTTTAAAGGAAGCCATATCAAGGAATGTTAAAGTTCGTGTTTTAATGAACGTAGATGATGAAACTTCAAAACTTTTCGCTAAAAAATTACGGGAGATTGGAGCCAAGGTTAAGGAAATAGAAAATGAAACAGTTCTTGCTCGTGGCACTCTTGTAGATAACGAACAAGTTGTTTTTGTTATATGGGTTTCTCCCGTTAAGCAAGAAAAATATGTTTATCGCCCGCATTTCTCCTCAAATTCAGGTATTATAGAAATTTTCTCAAATAACTTCGAATACCTATGGAGTAAGAGTTGAAAATATTGAGTAGATTGAAAATCAAAATTATTTGAAAGTGAATAAAATGATAAATTTAGATGATAGAGAGTTACTTGCAAAAATTGACAAATCAGATCAATTAGGATCAATGTCAAAATGGGGAGAACTCGTTAAAGAAGCTAGAGACAAGAGTAAGAAGTTACAAATTCCTTCCGAAGTTGCGTGGAACAATCTATCTTTGGAATATAAACAACCAAAAAACGTTATTATTTGTGGTATGGGAGGCTCAGCCATTGCTGGGGATTATTTTGTTAGTTTATTCGAAAATGAACTAAGTATTCCAGTTATAGTCAATAGAGGTTATTATCTACCCAAGTTTATTGACAGTGAATCCTTAGTAATTTGTATAAGTTATTCAGGAAATACAGAAGAAACGCTTTCTAGATATCATGAAGCTCTTAAAAGAAAATCAATGATTGTTTCTATTTCTTCAGCAGGATTACTAGAAAAATTCGCAACACAAATAGGCACTCCACATGTTAAAATTCGATCAGGAATTCCGCCAAGAACAGCTTTTCCCTTAATGTATACTGCCATTATAACAATCTTTGAGATTTTGGATTTAATTGGAGGCGTTGAACAACAGTTTGAAGAAGTTGTAAAAGTCTTGAAAATATTAGCTATTGAATATTCTCAAGAATCTCCTATTAAAGAAAATATTGCCAAAGAAATTTCATATGGTATATTCAATTCCATTCCTCTTTTTATTGGGTATGGCATATATGCCCCAATTTCCTATAGAGCTAAAACACAGTTGAATGAAAATAGCAAGGTAATCGCAATATCAGAGACTCTCCCTGAACAAAATCACAATGGGGTTGTTATTTTTGATAACCCGAATGCTTCGTTAAATGATATCGCGTTCATCTTCTTGCATGATAAAGAGGAACCAAAGAATATAACAACAAGGTTTGAAGAAGTGAAAAAGTTTGCTTCTAAGAAGTCTGAGAAGGTTCTAGAGATATTACCTCAAGGAAAATCAAAACTAGCAAAACAGCTTAGTTCAACATTTCTTGTAGATTTCATAAGTATTTATCTAGGAATCCTTCACGAAATAGATCCTTCAATTACGCCAAGTATAGATAAAATAAAACAATCACTAAAAATTAAACATAACTTGCTAGAGGACATTGAAAGAGAGGTTCTTTAAAAATCTAAGAGCAAAAAGCTAATCAGAATATTTAAAAGGATAGATGATTTTACTAAAATAGAGTAAAATTCAGTGAAATGCTTCGTCGTTCTTCTCGAAAAATAAAAAGATCAGGGTTACATATGTGTGGGATCGTAGGAATAGTACAGCAAGATACAAATAAAATCGGTAAGAATATCATTGATTCTTTAAAAAAACTTGAGTACCGAGGTTATGACAGCGTAGGCATAGCAACCATAGATAATAATCAAGTTAGGGTATCAAAGGAAGAAGGAAAAATCTCTGAAGTTATCGAAAAAATACAATTGGATGATTTGCA
>DAOVRE010000123.1 GCA_030628305.1 Candidatus Heimdallarchaeota archaeon
TCTATTTTAGCGTTGAAGAGAGAATACTCATCTTCAAACTTTAGAAATTCTTCATAAACAGCTTTGAGGGATAGGTCAGATTCACTCATTGTATCTGTTTAAATGAACGGTTGAAATGTTATAAAAGATTTTTGTCGTGTTGTGTCTAGTCAGAAAACAACAGATTATTGAATAAATTTAAAAGCTAGCCAAAGAACAGAAATTTGTAATGAAATTCTTTGCAATGAATTCAGATGAAGCAGCTAAAGCTTTAGCAAATCGTGAATTAACAATTGCTGTCTTTGGAATGGGTAAAATGGGATTACCTATCGCAGTTACTTTTTTGGATGCAGGTTACAGTGTTGTTGGAGTAGATATTAACAAAGAACTTGTTGATTTATTGAATCAAGGAGTTGCTCCTGTTATTGGGGAACCAGGCGTTGAAGAAGGAATTAGGAAAGCTTTTAATGAGAAGAAGTTTTTTGCAACTTTATCTACTGAAGAAGCTCTTGTCTCAGCAGACATCATTGTAATTATTATTCCTATAGTTGTTGACAACAACAAGCAACCAATATTGGAACCATTAACAAATCTAATGGAAGAAATAGGAAAACATCTCATAAAGGGGCATCTTATCATACAGGAAACGACTTTACCTATCGGAACAACAGAGCGAGTTCTCAAACCTATTTTAGAGGAAAAATCTGGATTGATTTGTGGAGAAGATTTTGGCTTAGGATTCTCCCCTGAAAGAACATACAGTGGTAGAGTAATAGCTGATATAGTTACAAACTACCAAAAAATAGTAGGAGGGGCAGATACCCAAAGTACTGAAAGAATCGCTTTATTCTATGATACATTTGTTGAGAAGGGAGTCATTAAAATGAGTTCTGCTACAACAGCTGAGGCAGTTAAGGTTTTCAAAGGTGTTTATAGAGATTTGAATATTGCAATTGCTAATGAGTTAGCTCGTATTGCAGAAAAGATTGATGTTAATTTCTATGAAGTAAGAGATGCTGTAAATTCTGAACCTGCTGGTAATATTCTTATGCCTGGTGCTGGAGTTGGAGGGCATTGTATTCCTGTTTACCCACATTTCTTGCTTCAAAATATTAGAGATTTAGGTCTAGATTCAGAGTTTATTGTCTCAGGAAGACAAGTAAATACTGACATGCCACTACATGTTGTAGAAAAAATCAAAGAAGAACTTCTAAACATTAACATAGATTTAGAAAAATCAAAAATAGTTTTGTTAGGATTAGCTTATAGAGGAAATGTCAAAGAACATAGATACTCACCAACTATTGATATTATTAATAATCTTCAGAATATCAGTGCTAATGTCTGGCTGCATGATCCATTATACACTAAAGAAGAACTAGAGACAATAATTGATGTAAAAACTGAGGAAGATCTTCAACTAATTCTGAAGAAAGCAGATTGTGTGGTTCTCCTTGCAGATCATTTAGTGTATAAATCTATCACTCTGCAAGAAATTGACTCACTCACAAATACGCCTTACATCTTTTTTGATACAAGAAATATTGTTACAGAAAGTTCAACAGAAAACAGAAAAATCGTAAAGATTGGGATTTAGATTTTCAGCTCAATTTCATCTTCATGAATAAATTTCTCTCTTCAAATCATAAGTGTCAAAAAGTATTTCTACCTCTTGTTCAATTTTAAGATTATCACTTTCAAGAATGGCTTTTTCTGGTTTATCTATTCCAAAAAACAATCTCATCATTATCTCTAAATCTATGAATGCTGAGAGAAAGAGCTCTAAATGGCTTTTTCTGTTGAACAGATCTTCATACAATTTTCTTATTACTTCTTTGTTCAACAAATTCCAAATGAAGCAGTTTTCATCTACAAGAATCTGATTGATAAATTTATAATAAGTACCTTCTTCTTCTGTCCATTTGTAGATAGGTGAAGAGGATTTAGGAACAATTGAAACACCTAATTTCTTCTCAAACCACCTAACAACCTTGAGTGCATTTTGAACGATTTTTAGTCTTTTGAATTTAGATGAAGTTGTTGGTAATGCAGCTATTTCTTCATCCAATACCCCTATAACATCCAATTCAAAATTTCTTTTTTCTCTTAATTCATATGGAATTTTGACATAAGCGCTAAAGATTTGAGGGTGATAGAATGGTAGGACTGTTGTTCCGAACACTTCAACAGTTTTTGGACCTCCTACAGCATATTTTCTTCCCCTAGTCAAAGCCAGAAGACATTCAACACTCATTCTCTCATCTTCAACTTCCCATAGAAGATCAGCATGTTTCTTCAATTCAGGAATTATACTTCGTTTGAGAATATTCTTTTCTTTAGCCATTTTTTCAAATACTTTTGGGGGAAAGAAATAATTGTGTAACTGCATAGCTTTAAGTAATGAATTTGCAGAATCTTTTCGCAAATTCTTATCTTTTATACAGGTGAAGAATTCTCCACCCAATTGACCATCTCCCACGTATCCATCGACATATAGATTGTTCTTAGTTTCTACCTCGTCTAGGAAACTAACCAGTCTTGATGACACATGAGTAGATACTCCTTCACAGTACCACATATGTTTCAGAGAATCTTTAATTGTGTCTTCAACATCTATTATTCTCACTATGTGTTCTACATCTAATCGCTCAGCAACTTTCTTAGCATTTGTAACATTCAATCCTTTATCAGAATAGTCAAAAGTTATTCCCTTGCATTTCGTTCTCAAATCATCCTCAACGGATGTAATTAACATTCTAGAATCCAACCCTCCAGATAGCAAGAAGTAATTGTTTTCATTTCTTCTGTTAAGAAGTTTGTTGAAATACTGGCTAAATAGTTGCGCTTGATCATCAACTATTTGCTCATATGACTCTTTATCCATTTCCTCGTATCTTGTTGGAAATTCATACTTGATTTTACTATTTTCTAAGATTGTTTTTTCTATTTTCGAATAGTCTATTTCATCTAAATCTAAAGTAATTGTTTTGTTATAAGGCAGAAGTTTAATTTTCTTGAAAAAAGTCTTCATTCCGAGTATACAATGAGAAAAAACGTATTCCATCATTGCATCATAATCAAGAAAACTGAGAAGTTCCTTTTCATTCTGAAGTATGTATTTCATTTGTGAAGAGATGTATATATTACCATTATTGTGTGCTAAATAGATGTAATCAGTTCCCAAAGGGTCAGTTGAAATAATAACCTGTTTAGCTTTCATGTCAATTTTGATGTAAGGTTGAATTTGCTCTGAAAATGACCTCTCTGATTTTGAATCTTCGTTCAAATCAAGATGCTTCAAGATATTGGGAGTGAAGAGATAATTCTTATCTTCAATTTCCAAAGAATAGTTGTTATCATCAAAATCGCTAATAAGAATTTGTATTCCTTTATTCTCTACAATTTTTCTATTCTCCATAAGTGAAGGAAGAAGTTCTGCTGTTTCATGCAGATTCTTCTTTTCTGATGAAAGAACAAAAAGGAAATTTGTCATTGTTGAGCTTGAAATAGCATATTATTAAAACTTTTTTGAGCGCTTTGAAATCGATTTAAGAGGAATACTTATTTGTGTTGATTCAGAAAAAGTGATAGGTATAAACACAAACAGCTAACAGAGTGTGACGAAATGAAACTATTGCTTATATCCTATGTATCCCCGGCAGATAAGATTACTGGTGGGTTTAGACCAGCAAGTTTCACAAAATTCTTTCCTGAAGCAGGCATTAATGTCTCTTTTCTAACTTCTCACCCAGATATTCTAAAAAACAAAGAAATACTTGAAAAATACAATATTCAATCAGTCGAACTCGTGAGACCTATTAGAATTAGAAACATAGGATATAAGTTAAAAATTCTAGCTTTAATGGAAACTCTGAAGCTTGATACCTTATTCTTTTTTCCGGATATCTTCAGATTCTGGAATAGAAGAGCAGGAAAAAAAGCTCAACAGATGATAGATAGAGAGAAGATAGATGCAATTATTGTTACTGGTCCTCCTCATTCACCCTATTATATGGCATATAAACTTGCGAAAAAAAACAATTTACCTCTGATTGTAGATTACAGAGACCCTTTAACTGGGAGTCCTTTCATGTACTTTCCACCTATCATCAAACAAATAGTTCGAAGAAAGGAAAGAAAAATAGTTAATTACGCTAAACTTGTAATAACTGTTGGAGAGGAGTGTTCTGCTCTAATCACTAATTCATTAAAATTGAAAGATAAGGAAATTCATGTAATTTATAATGGTTTCTTTGAAGAAGATAGACCTGATTTAACAGTTGAAAAACGATCCAAATTTACAGTATCCTATTTCGGGCATTTTTACATACTTAGACAGAAAGGATTTGAAGCTTTAGTGGCTGGAATGAGAAGGATGATAGATAAACACAATTTATCCCCAGATGATATTGTTCTTCAATATGCAGGCAAGATTTCAAGAAAGACTCTACAGAAGATATTGGATGGTTCTAACATGAAAGACTATTTCAATGATTTAGGTCTTCTGTCAGGAAATACTCTCTTCAAAGAGATAAATCAATCAACTTTAAACGTAGTCCTTGTTCCTCCTAAAACAACTTACACTCTTCCTACAAAAATTTATGACTATGCTTTTTGTAACTCTCACATTTTCCTTGTAGGTGAAAAAGGAGAAGTAACTCGATGGTGCGAAAAAGTTGATCAAATATATACTCAAACTACCATGAATCCAGAGGAAATTTCAGAAGATCTTTGGCAATTATTCACTAAATGGAAAAGTAAATCTCTTGAATTCGGCTGTGATGAAGAGAAAATTCTAGAATTCAGTAGAAGAAATTTAGCTTTGAAATTAGCTGAAAAAATCAAAAAAGCAATAAAATAATCTCTTATTCTATCATGTAATGAGTTGGAATAGTCAGTTTATCTTCTTTAAATCTCTTTAATATCTCTTGAACCATCACTTTGCTGCTTGTCCCATCACCATAAGGATTATCCCATTTGATTTTCTCAAGATTTATCCGATTATTGAAATATGTAACTGCTGCTAGTATTTTTTCTTTTTCTGCACCTGCAAGGATGTTAGTTCCTTGTTCAATTGTTTCGACCCATTCTGTATTATCACGTAGTGTTATACATGGCACTTTTAGTGTTAAAGCCTCTTTCTGAATACCTCCACTATCTGTCAAAATCATTTTCGCATGTTTCTCTAACTGAATAAAATCTAGATATCCTAATGGATCAGTTAGAATAAAATTTTCACTTTTCAGCAAATAACCTAATTCAAAATGTTGAATTCTGTTCATAGTTCTTGGATGGATTGGATAAACTATTTTGTAATTCAATTCATTTAAGGTTTCTAGAATAGCTTTTAGCCTTTCTTTATCATCAACATTTTCTTGTCTATGCAAAGTCAATAGCAAATAATCCTTTTCTTCCAAACCTAAATTTGTAAGCATTTTGCTTCCTACGACAGCTCTATCCAGATTATTCAGAATTCCATCTACCATCGTATCACCTGTTTGAAAGATCCAGCTCTCTTTTATCCCTTCTGAAATCAAGGTTTCGGTAGCGGTACTGGATGTAGTAATTAATAAACTGCTCAGATGGTCAGTCAATCTTCTGTTTATTTCCTCAGGCATTCTATAATCGAAACTTCTTAGACCAGATTCTAGATGTATTACTGGTATTTGTAACTTCACAGCTGCTAATCCACCTGCTATTGTTGAGTTTGTATCTCCAGCTACTAGCACA
>DAOVRE010000065.1 GCA_030628305.1 Candidatus Heimdallarchaeota archaeon
GAAAAAACAACATAGCTATCCCTACCTTTCCCCAGTCACGGGAACCCTCCTCGTCTTCTTTTTCCTCCTCTTCCTCCAAAATTTCCTCGCCTATTTCGACTGTTTCCTCTGACATCGTATTTTTTTCTCCATTATAAGATAATAAGTCTTGTTTAATTGGTCTGAAACCAAGCTTATATTTTTTCTTATCTCCCAAAAAACTAACTAGCTTGCAATTATTCGATACTGTCGGGATATGTAGAAACTACTGATTTTGAAATGTACATTTGTGAGCCTGCAACTAATGAAAGTAAAGTGGCATGGCTTGGTATCATCTGAAATCTCTGGATTTCGTTAACTCCCTCTAAACGAATTTCTATAGATGCTTGATAAGCTGTAGAGTATGGGACAATGGAATCAATGATCACTCGTTCTACAACACACAATTCTGGAACCAGTTCAGCTACAGTTAATCTTGAATCCGCACTTTCAACACCATCTAGTCTCTTTGCGATTTCTATAGCTATAGAAACAGGTATGCTAGTCATAAGAAAATTCTCCCCATTTTCCAATTCAAAATTAAGAAGTGGAATCTCTGCGTAATGTTTGCCGGTTGGTTCTTCTTCTGCTGAGAAGATATCTGGACTTGCTGTTAACACATCAATACGAATTACTTTTAGTAGTTCATCATCGTTAGCAGAGAGATTATCTTCCATGAGCTAACGGTTCCTTTTATCTTCAAAAATGTTAAGATAGTTTCCATGGTCACACTATAAGAGAAAACAATTTAACACAGCTTTCTAGGTTGTATTCAAAGGCATATGAACTCTGGCTTGTGATTATCTTTAAGCAGTTGATAAAATGAATAATACAAAAATAACACCTAAGCAAAGAGAGACAGATAGGATTCAAACAATTCTCAAATTGTCTGTTACTGCAGCACTTGCAAGTTTAGGCATTATTTTATCGGCATTTGTTATTTTCTTTCCCAACATCGAATTTATCTCTGTTACGATTTTTCTTATATCTCTATTATTTGGAATTGAGTATGGACTTCTATCTGCTATATCTATAGCTGTAGTTTACGAGTTCTTAGTAATCCCAATTTACGGTTCCGGAGGATTACTCATACTTTTCAAACTTCTCTGTTACATTGGCCTCGCTTTAGTAGCTGGTTTGGGGAGAAAATTGTTTGTAAAACTTTCTTTTTGGGAATTAGGCGTTTTTGGAGCAATTTTTGCTTTAACCTATGATGTAATTACTACACTTTTTGGTCAGATTATTTTTCTTCAACAAAGTGTGACTGTAACTTATCTGATTAGTCTCCTCATTTTTGGTATTCCTTTTACTATGTCTCATGTGATTGGTAACTTTATTCTGTTTAGCTTAACGAAAACTTTGTTTAGCTGGGTCGTTGCCGCTTTTAAATATAGGGGGATAAAACTTTTGATGCTTCCACAGTTATCCGATTCAAGTAAGAACATTCAGACAAATAACATTAAAGGAGATATTTAATGAAAACGTCTAAAATAGTTTTTCTGATTATGGGCGTTCTTCTTTTAGCTATAATGGCTTCTGGTTTAACATACTACCTCATCTACACCTCTAACTCTTCTTCTAATGGTGATATTAATGTGACAGTTTTCATAAACTATGGCACCTTGAAAGAAGACAATCAAGAAGAATATAATGTGACGTTACCAGGTGGCAAATCTGCTTTATCTGCCTTTTCACAAGTGGCAAATCTTGAGTTGGTCAACTATACATTTGGCGTATATGTTGTTGGAGTAAATGGTTACGAGGAACAATTTCCTGACTATTGGTCATTCTATTACCACGATTCCAGTTCTGGACTGTGGGTATATTCTGAAATAGGTGTGGACAATTATTATCTTGAAGATGGAAATATGATCAAACTTGAATACACGGGATGAATCAAAAAACAATAAGAACTAAGGTGCTTAATTGAATGAGTTCAAATGAAAAAACACCATTTCGTTATCTTCTAATAACATATCAAACCAAACAACCTCTTCTTCTAGTGTTATTGCCATTTCTAATAATTAGCAATATAGTGGGATGGATTTACCAACATTACGAGATTATAACCCTTGATTTATCATTTTTTGTAGGGGAAGAAGGGGACGTTTCATTCCAGATTATAGATGGAATAATTTTCGTTTCGATAGCTGTAATAAGTAGTGTGATAATTGTGTTAACACTCAAATATGGTTTAGAACGTTTTTTAAAAATATTTTTTTCTATATGCTTATTCCTTTCTCCTATCAGTATTCTGTGGCTTCATGGATATCTTATTGATTTTTACTTGCAAAATGGTCAGTATTGGTTTGAAATATCATTTGCTTTGGTTGGATTAATAACAGGAATCCTTACTTTATTGGTATTTGTGTTTGACAGGGGGGATAAACATTCTAGAAATTCTTTAGTTGTTTTTCTGGGAATTATTCTAGGTTCAATATTTGGACTATTACTTTCATTGGCTACGTTTTTGACTTTGATTATACTAATTTCTATATTCGATATTTACTCAGTTTTCAAAGGACCAATAAATAAGATGTTTCAGAAAGCAAATATGCCCTATGAACCAATTAGCAACCCACTTGTAAAGAAGGAAACCGCTATAGGTATTGGCGATTTTATTTTCTATTCCTCACTTGTTACATTTACAGCAACAAATTTTGGGTTAGCAATAGGTTTTGCATCTATCGTTGGCTTATTGCTTGGAGTAGTCTTTACTGAACGGCTTTTGATGAGATTTGGGAAATTTCCGGGATTACCTCTACCGATTTTCCTATCACTTGCATTCTTGGGTTTTGGGTGGTTGATATCAAATTATCTCTTAAATTCGATCATTTGATTTCATTTGAAATTCTACAATCTGTAGTAACAAAAATCAAAAGGTTTAAAATGAGTATCGAAGGAATTTAGCTCGGTCGAAAAGCATGTCTTCACGCAAGTTTAGATACAGAGGATTTACAATAGAAGAATTGAAACAGAAAAGTATGGATGAGATACTTGAATTATTACCTGCAAGAAGAAGAAGAAACCTATCTCGTCAAGAATTCTGGACACCAAGAAGAAAGAAGCTATTAGAAGACATTAGGCGAGCTATTGAAGCTCAAGAAAAAGGCGAAAAAGTTATCGTAAGAACACATGTAAGAGACATGACTGTTTTACCAGAGATGGTTGGAGCAACAGTTGCGATTTACAATGGAAAGGAATACATAGAAATTCTAATTCAACTACAAATGATAGGACACGTGTTTGGAGAGTTCTCACCCACAACTAAGAAGGTTAACCATGGATCACCTGGTATTGGTGCAACTCGTTCTTCGCTATATGTTCCACTTAAATAATCTCTCTTTTTCCCTCAAATTTTATAACATACCTTGTTTGTTTCTATTCTATGACTGCTTCTCCTGAAGAAAATTCTGTTTTAAAACCAGAAGAAACTAAAGCTTATCAGAGACTGGAAAAAAATTTTACTATTGACTTGCTTTGGATTTGGGTACTAAAACTGCTAAGGGAAGGACCAAAGTATGCTTATGAATTGCGTCAAGAAATACAAAATAAATTTGGTTTTAGTCCTGCAACAGTTACAAATTATACAATTCTTTACCTACTTGAGCGAGAAGGTGTTGTAGAAAAGGTTGAGAAAAGAAATTCTGATGAACGGATTGACCGAAAATACTATGCTATAACCGATTTAGGTGAAAAACTAATGGATACTGCGGAAACTTATTTGCGTACAACTATCAATAAACTATTCCAAAAAAGTAGTTCCAGCAAGTAAGTTTATTCTTGCTCATTTTTCAACAAACTTAAAAATTCATGCAATAAACAGTTAACAGGTTAATATAATGACGGTGTTGATTTAACATGCCTAAGAAAAGAAAATCGGGAGGACGATCTGGTGGTAAAAGAGGTCGTGCAACCGCTAAGACCTGTGCCAGTTGTGGTGCCAAAATTCCCACTGACAAAGCGAAGAAATACACTGTTTATAGCAGTGCTGTAGACTATAGGTTAGCGAGAGAACTTCGACAAGAAGGCGCTCATATCCCTCGCCAGCAAAAAATCGTTTATTATTGTGTTTCTTGTGCTATTCATAGGGGACGAACAAATATTAGAGCAAAAAAAGAGAGACGTGGTTAATCTAACTCCACTTCTTTATTCTTTTCAATTTTAAAGGGATAAAAATGAAGTTTTTTTTCTTAATACCTTCTTCATCAATCAGAACATCGACGCTCAAAAAAATTAAATCTGTGGTAGGTGGGCAAGAGAGGGCTGATGTTTTCTCAAGAATTTTGCTCAACCTTTATCGTTGGAAAGACAGATTAGATGCTAAACTTGTAGTAGTGCTTTACTTATCTCATCCCGATGAAAATTTATCTTTTACAATCCCTTTAGATCCTATGTCATCTCCTATTGAGAATGAGTTAGAAGCTACTAATTTCATGATAAATCTGTTAAATTCTCCAGACGAACTAGGGATCACTATAGAGAAACAAGATTTTTCCACTTTACTAAGAAACTTAGCTGCAGATTGTAATCTCTTCTATCTTACATCAACAGGCAGAGTTATTTCAAAATTAGATGAAGATTCAATGAAATCAAAAAATTTGTGCTTCATTTTAGGTAGTCAAGTGGATTTAACTAATGCTCAAGAAAAGGATCTAAGTAAGTATGACCCCACTTTAATTAGTGTAGGAGATAGGGAATACCTTGCATCTCACGTTGTATCTATCATTAATCACTATCTGTTTACTAAGTTTCACTAAACTGGGAGATTACTAAAACTTTAATTCTTGTGGATAGGTGATTAATACAATGGCTAACGATGATAAGAAACCTAAGAAGAAACTTGATAGTTCAATCGTTTCTAAGAAGATGTTAGCAATTGCTTTTATGGCGCCTTTTGTTCTTAGCATAAGTTTTATGGCAATTGCATACTTTACAACACTAAATGCAACTGATATAATACAAACAATCTCTCTCATTGTGGCAACATTTCTGGGTCTTGGTCTTTCAATAGGGATTATTTTTCTTATGCAGAGAAGAATGAACAAAAAATTGGATGAATCAGATAAAGAATCAACATAATCATTTCTGCTTCATAGATTAAATTTTCCCTCTTGTCGATTCTTTCTGTTAAAGCATAAATTTTTTAAAACTGAATTTCATATCTCGAAATAGAAATCTACGAAGGGATTTTAATGAAATTCAAAAAGAGAAAAATCTTGATTATGGGAGCCGCTGGCAGAGATTTTCATAATTTCAATACATATTATCGTGAAAATGAAAATTATGAAGTAGTAGCGTTCACAGCAACCCAAATTCCTGATATAGTAGACAGGAAATACCCAAAAGAGCTTTCTGGCCCCTTATACCCAGAAGGTATTCCAATCTTCGATGAGACAGAACTTCAAAGACTCATCAAAGAATTAGAAGTTGATGAAGTAGTTTTTTCCTACTCAGATGTAACTCATGAATTTGTTATGCACAAAGCCTCTCTAGTTAATGCTCTGGGTCCAGCCTTTTCATTATTAGGAACAAAGGGAACCATGATTAAAAGCACAAAACCACTAATTAGTGTCTGTGCTGTAAGAACAGGAAGCGGCAAATCACAGACTTCCAGAAAAATATTACAGTTAATAACTGAGGCTGGTAAGAAGATAGTTGCTATTAGACATCCTATGCCTTATGGAGATTTAGCAAAACAAGCAGTACAAAGATTTGCTGAATACTCTGATTTGGATAAACATGAAACAACAATCGAAGAGAGAGAAGAGTATGAACCTTATATCGATAAAGGTTTAGTAATTTACTCCGGTGTTGATTATGAAGCTATTCTTAGAGAAGCAGAGAAAGAAGCAGACGTTATTCTGTGGGATGGTGGAAATAACGATTTTCCATTCTATGAATCTGATTTACAAATAGTGGTAGCTGATCCTCACAGAGTAGGACACGAGCTCACTTATCATCCTGGTGAAACCAATCTCAATCTAGCAGATGTAGTTGTCGTAAATAAAATTGCCACAACTGATTACGAAAACGTTCTCGATTTAGAAGAAAATATTCGTAAAGCTAACCCTAACGCAGTTATTATCGAGGCTGCCTCTCCAATCTTTGTTGACCAACCAGACCTGGTTAAAGGTAAAAGAGTGTTAGTGATTGAAGATGGACCTACCTTAACTCATGGAGAAATGCAATATGGTGCTGGAGTTGTCGCTGCCCTTAGATATGGAGCTGAGGAACTAGTTGATCCTAGACCTTATTTAGTTGGTAGCATGAAAGATACCTTTGAAAAATATCCAGATATTGGCACTTTACTCCCTGCTATGGGCTATTTTGATCAACAACTAAAGGACATGGAAGAAACAATCAAGAATACTGAATGTGATGTTGTAGTTTCAGCCACCCCAATCGATATTACAAGGTTGATAAAAATCGACAAACCTATGGTTAGAGTAAAATATGAGTTAGAGGAAATCGGTTTTCCAAAACTAAAGGACGTTCTAAAAGAGAAAGGTTTTATCTAAATTTCTTTTTTTTATCTTTTCTTTTATTAATACTAATTTTTTAGAATTTCTCCAATAAAACACATTAGAATCATCCACTTAAGTAACACACCTCTTCTCTGTTAAAACAAGTTTTATAATATTTCTTCATCTGTTGAATCTGGTAGAGATGAAAGATTCAAGTTTCACTGCAGATAACATTATTGCGGATGGTTCTGATTTATTCATAGTTTTGGACCAAAGAAAGAAATGGCTCGCAAAAGCGATTTCTGGAAAACAGTTCCATTGTCATAAAGGATTTATTAACTATGATGAAATAATTGGAAAACCGTATGGTTTGCGCGTTACTACGAGCAAATCAGCAACTCTTTCCATTTACAAGCCCTTACCCAGCGATTATTTGGCAAAAATACCTCATAGTTCACAAATCATCTATTCTAAGGATGCTGGGATGATATTGATGAATACCGGAATAGTTCCTGGCTCTAAGGTTATTGAGACGGGAACAGGTAGTGGAGCTTTAACCTCAATTTTAGCCAATTATGTTAGAACTGATGGACATGTCTTTACATATGAAATAAGAGAAGAAGCATATAACACAGCATCCAAAAATATTGCGCGATTAGGGCTTGAATCTTATGTAACAATAAAGAATCAAGATGCTTCTCTGGGATTCGATGAAACTAATGTTGATGCAGTTGTACTAGATTTGGGTGATCCATGTGAAATCATTACTCATGCTTACACCTCTCTTAAGTACAGTGGAATCATCGCAGTTTTTCTCCCAACATATAACCAAGTGGAGAAAGTTTATACCAAATTACGGGAATGTCATTTTGGAGAAATAACTGCTCTTGAACTAATTGAAAGAGAAATGCAATTGAAAGTCAATGCAATAAGACCAAATACAAGAATGATAGGTCATACAGGATTTTTGATATTTGCTAGAAAATTATTTTACGAGGAAGAAGAATGACACTCATTTTCCGTTGTAATAACTGTGAAACAATTAATGATATTCCAAACAATCATCAGTATAAACTATGTAAAAAATGTACTAAAATAATTACTTTTGAACCAGGAGAGTCTATTATAGTAAGTGATTCAGAAGCTGAGAGTAGTGTGTTTTTGCAAAGTGGAAAGTTATCTGCTTCAGAAGCTGAAAAATTCTTCAATATTGCAGATACTCATATTAAACAGATTTCAGCGCTAATTGTGGCTCATGGGAAGAAATCAGGAATTTTACTTAACATTCAGACAAAAACCTTACCTGATACTATTCTGTCTATTTTACGACAAAGCACAACACAATCTCTAGACCAACTAATTCTCAATTGCAAAATGTTCGAAGTCTCTCTATTTAAAATCTAACAGATGTTAATCCAAGGAAGAAAAGAATGTTTTGTATATGGACCAAAAA
>DAOVRE010000163.1 GCA_030628305.1 Candidatus Heimdallarchaeota archaeon
GAAGAGCGCAGGAAACATCGGCATCCACGGATAATCCAATAAATTGTTTTGCCATTTATTTAGATCATCACCCCATGAAATTGCGTTAGGATCACCAAAACCGAAAAAGGCTAAGGCTGCGAATGTAAAGATTACATTAGCTATACCCAGTGTGATAATAATAATCAATGGGGCTAGTGAGTTAGGCAGAATGTGCCTGAAGATAATCCTCATATCCGACGCACCTAACGCGCGTTCTGCTTCTACGAAATCTTGTTCTTTTAGAGAGAAGAAATTGGACCTTATAATCAGTGCTGTTCCTCCCCACCCGATAAGTGAGAAGAACACTATTACCACGGCGTATTTTCCACCCGGAATCTGCACATCTTCAAACAGTACAATGATAAAGATCATCAAGATAAATCCAGGCATGGAATAGAGTATTTCTATTACTCTTTGCAAGACGTTATCTATAATGCCGCCATAGAAACCTGCGATTGAACCAAGAACTGTGCCAATAATCACTGTGGTCATCTGTCCGATGAAACCTAGTGCTAAAGATACGGATGCTCCAAAGAAGACTCTGGAAAGCATATCTTGTCCTAGTCGATCAGTTCCAAATGGATGCTCCCATGAAGGAGGTAGAGTTGATTGATCTGCGAATTGATACCTTGGATGTTGGAAAAGTACAATAGGGTTGGACGTATCCATTCCAGGGTACCATAATTCTATGTACAGGTTGTTAAGACTTGCAGGATTGTTAGGGTCACCAAGGAGTAAATTAGCGCTTGTCAACCAATTATCAACCATAAGCAGTATCCAAGAAACAAGGGCCATCATGATTAGGAAGAGTACAATGTACAAACCTAACATACCCATTTTATCTTTCTTGATACGACGCCATACTATTGACCATTGGCCGGCACCTTTCATTGTTTCAATTTCTCTTAACGTTTTCTCGTCAAGAAGAAATTCTTCTTTTTCTACTTTATCTACAGTTGCCATTTTTTTAGCCTCTAATATTTAATCCTTGGATCGATAAACACATACGTGATATCCGTGAGTAGACGCGCTATTAAGAACAGTAGTGGGAAAATAGTATTAGTAGCCATCATAAGTGGGTAATCACGGAAAAGTGCACCCTCCAAAAAGAGAGTTCCGAGTCCAGGCCAACCAAATACACTTTCGACCATTACACTTCCACTTAGCAATCCTGGTAATGAGCTACCTATTATTGTTACTATTGGTAGAAGGCCGTTTCTGAAAGCGTGCTTGTAAATTACTGCACGATTGTCTAATCCTTTAGCTTTTGCCGTTGTTACATAATCTTGTCTCAGAATTTCTAGCAATTGTGATCTTACTAACCTGGCCATAAACACTAGTCCTCCTAGCGTCAGCGCCAACGTCGGCAGAATCAGGTATTTATAGAAATTCGGATTAAAAATTAGTGGTGTCTTAAATGCATCTTTACTTACTACTCCAGTGAAGTTGAATAAAGAGTAGGATAGCAACATGATTAGTTTTGCTAGCCAGAAAAGAGGCATAGAATACCCAAGTAACATAGCAATAGTTAACGAACGATCCCAAATTGAATTCTGTCTGGTTGCTGAAACAACACCAATTGCTGTAGCCAGCAATAGTGAGAAAACGAACGATAAAAGATTTAGTGTAATCGTATACACCACTCGTTCGGATATCAGTTGCGAGATAGGTATACCCACTCCCGCTTGCGTATTGTACCACGACCGACCTAAATCAAAATGTAATAAATCATTAACGAAATCAATATATCTTTCAAACCATGGAACTGTGTACATTTCATTGTCCAACAGACCCATTTCTATTGCTTCTCGGTTATACGCCGAATTGTAACACTCTGGTGTCTCACAATGCAATAATCCCAGCCTGACGATAACCGGATCTCCAGGACTGACGTTAATCAATGTAAAGTTCATCAAAGTGATACCTAGCATAACAGGAACGATATAGATGACTCGTTTTACTATATATCCTCTTAAAGACATAATATATACTCCGTGAATTATTTTACTCGAAATCTATTATATTCTAATTAATTTGGACAGTCTAAGATGCATTTATTAACCTTTTTCTTGTCGAATTTTTTTCAGCATTTTTCAGCATTTTCCTTTAAATATAAAACCTAAAAAAATAGGTCTAAGTGTTTTTGTATTATTTATTATGATCTTAAAATCAAGGGAAAAAGATCTGATTCTTCAGTCTAAATACCTTCTTTTATCATCTCTTCTATTTTCATGTCGAAAGTTATTTTCCCATCATGCATGTGAAGAGTTCTATTCGCACGTTTTGCTGCTGATAGATCATATGTTACTAATAAAATAGATGTTCCTCTTTCTTTGTTCAAGTTATGAAACAGATCTAGTACTGCTCTTCCTGTCTTTGAATCTAAATTCCCTGTCGGTTCATCTGCTAGTAGTATGATTGGGTCATTTACTAGCGCTCTCATTATTGACACTCTTTGCCTCTCCCCTGAGCTCAGTTCTTCTGGAAATTTATTTCTCAGATGATCTAAATCAAAATCTTGAATCAAGCTATTGACCGCTTCTTTTCTTCGCTCATATGGCACCGAGTCAAAGATTAAGGGCAACTCAATATTTTCGAAAGTTGTTAATCCCTCAATAAGATTGAAGAACTGAAACACGAACCCTAGATTTTTTCTTCTGAAATTGGTCAATTCTCCTCTCTCAAAATTGCTTAAATCTGTTCCGTTGATTATTATCTTTCCCTCTGTAGGCACTTCCAATGTCCCTACCAAATTTAATAGAGTTGTTTTACCCGAACCTGAAGGACCAACAATGGATGAAAATTCTCCTCTCTCAAAATTTATTGATAAATTATCTACTGCCTTTACTTCGCTACTTCCTACTGTAAAGGTCTTCGAAAGGTTTTCACAGATTACGATTTGTTCTTTCATCTGTATGGTACCACAAAACAAGCACTAATAAAGTTGTTCAAATGCTTATTTCTCTTCCATTTCTCTTCTAGTTAATGGTTGGTTTAAGAAATTTTGTTTCTCCTGTTGGTTCAAAATAGAGTAATTTTCCTTCCATATCCTGATTGGCTTGTTTTGCAGAAAAAGTAATAATATTTACTGGAACATAAATAACGTGAACAATTATAGCCTCTATGGCTGATTTAATTCTTGCTGTTTCATCTAGAACAGTCTCAATATTTTGGTTCTGAATTGCTTCCTCTAATATTCCAATTATTGATTTGCCAAAATGAAAGAGCAATTTCTCATTGATTTCCGAGATACCATCAACTGAAAATATTTCTATCCATTTCTCAAGTGCATCTTCTTGCTTTTTAGCTCCTTTAATTGAGTCATGAATCTTTTTCTTCTTTGCTTGGAATCTTCTTAATTGGTTGATCAAGTCTTCTTTTTGTTCCCTTGTTACTTTTTTACCTCTTCTTTCATCTATTTGCAGTCTCTTTGTTCTAGCATCGATCTGTTTTTGCGTTCGTTTTAGTTTGATGAAGTTTATTTTAGCATCTCTCCCCTTAGTAGCATACTCCTCTTGTTTAACCTTCAGTTGAGGTCTAATCTCTTGAAGCACCTTTTCAAAATCAGGTTCATTCCAAATTTGTTTATCATTCTCAATAGATTTTTTTAGATTATTTAGAAATAGTATGAGTTCCGAATGATAACTGTGTGTTTTGTTCATTTTCTTCTCATAATCAGTTATGTATTCATGTATCACTTTTTCATCAAGTTCTATGATATTGGTTTTTTTAACTTCCTCTTTGCTCAACCTTTCTTGAGAATCTCTATTCAGTAATTTGACTAAACTCATCTGAATTTTGTTTATCGCTTGAATCAGATTTTCTCTTTCTTTGGCTTCTATTTCCTTGAATTCTTTCTTCCCCACAGCTAGCAGTTTTAATTGCTTCTTATCTCCTGAGAGAAATGTTGGAAGCAAGATCCCATCCAAATCTAAAGGAAGTATTGCTTTGAAACTATTCTCGATTTTACAGAGTGCAAAAGGATAACTCATCGTCTCTTGGTGAGTTATTTTTATGGATTCTAATGAATGTAATCTCCCCTTAATTCTTTTAATTATGTCTTCTTCATCTACTTCTTTGGTTATATAGTAAAAATCATTTACTGAAACGCTTACTTTTTCAAACAGTTGTGAAAGCGCATTCTCGATTTTAGTTATATCCTCCAATCGTTTTTCTTTTGCTATTTCAGCTGATTCTTTCTGAACAACGTCTATTTGCTTTTCGAGATCTGTTGCTTGTTTCTCAACATCATCTATCTCTTGTTCACTCTCACTCTTTATTTGCTCAACTTCACTTGATTCAGTAATTACCGCATCTTCCTTTTCCTCTTGTTTTACTTCTGCTGTATCTACACCGCCACTTTCAAGAGTAACATCTGGTGTTTTATCCACTATTTCCTCGATTTTCTTTGTTAGTGCAATAAATTCGGAAAATGTTTGAGGCTCATCCTTAGGCTTTTCGCTCATATACTGTAACCAGTTTATAAACGATTTATCACTTATTTAAACTACTCGAAATCCTCGAACCTATTGCAATAATTTTTTTTACAACTATCTCTTGCTTCAATTATTTGTTCTGAGATATCACGTAGGTATTGCGGAGTTATAAAAGATAAAGAAAGAAGTTGTCTTTAGGTGAGCCCTATTTCCACAAAGAAATGCCCTATTTGTTATTCTATACTACCTCACAAGGTTGTTTTTTGTCCAGTTTGTGGAACTGAACTTCAAACAAATATTGAGGAGGTTCCATCTGCACCTGAATCAGCCATTGAGCAAGTTTATAATTATCC
>DAOVRE010000160.1 GCA_030628305.1 Candidatus Heimdallarchaeota archaeon
AGATCAAATGGGCTAAATCTTTGGCTGAAATTATGGCTGCTCATGAAATTCCTGCCTTTACTGCAAGTCCAGCTTATATCAGAGATTTAATGGCTAAAGTTCAGGCTGGCTTGAAACACGATGGACCAGCTTTCTTGTTAGTTGATTCACCATGTAATTTAGGTCAGAGATATGCACCTGAAATCTCTATAGAAACAACTAAGATTGCTGTAAAATCTTGTTTCTTCCCACTCTACGGTACCCACTTAGGAGAATGGGTTTTGACAGGAGAATCTGCAAGAATAGCTAAAAATCCTGATAGAAAAGTTTCAGTTGAGGATTATCTTAAACTTCAAGGCAGATTTAGACATCTGTTTAAACCTGAATGGAAGAAGAAATTGATTGAGATTCAGGAAACAGTAGACGAAAGATGGGAAAGACTAGTAACTTTAGCAAACCTCTGAATTTCCATTGTTCTTTTTTTTATTTTTACAATTCAGAAGAATTTTTTGAAAGTTTTTCATTAAACTATAAAAGCACCAAGGAAAGAAAGTGTCAAAATATGCAATCTTACTGCAATTAAAATCGTCGGGTTTTAAATCAATTAATCCTTTTTTCTCTTGGACATGGCTCACCACTTCGTGGCACAGCTTCATACACCGGATTTTGGGAGGGAGAACAAACCTTTTTTTATTGAATATGTTAACTCCCGATAAGGAACTGTTTGAAACCTATGAATCATAATCAGAATTATAGAAAGAAAACTGGTGAATTCTACACACCTTCTCCAGTGGTAGATTTTATGATTGAGCAGGTATTTAATCAATTAATTTCATCTAAAAGAATAGAGCTGGGTAACTATCAACAATTCACCGAAACACTTTCTAAGTTACGTTTCTGTGATCCTTCAATTGGGACTGGTAACTTTATTTTAGGGTTGTTGAAATGGTTATGGAATGTTCTAAGATCTTATACTAAATATGATGGAAAATTAAAAATGGAGTTTTTTTATCGTTTTGTAACAAGTAACATTTATGGTGTTGAACTAAATTCTAACACTTTAGAAATATGCAAAGCACGAATTTCCAAAACTTATTCCATTTTTCAAGGTGAAGCATTTGTCAATTTGAAATGTGGTAATAGTATAATTGATATTGATGCTAAGGACATGTTTTCAAGCACACAAATCTCAAAGATGAATCCGTTTTCTTGGGAAGAGAGTTTTAGCGATATAGACTCCTTTGATGTAATTGTTGGTAACCCACCGTATTTCAATTTGAAGAAAATAGAGACTAGAACAGAGGATACACAAATTCTATTTAATTACCTGAAGACCTCTAAGAGGTGGAAACACCTATTTCGCGCATCTTCGGATATATATTATTTCTTCATTATGAAATCTCTCAGTTTGTTAAAAAACGATGGCATTGTCTCTTTAATTACACCTAATTATTGGATAGAAAATCAATATGCAGACTTGTTAAGATCTGAGGTTTTGCGTTATCAAATATTAGAAATCATTAATCTAGAAGGTATTAAGGTTTTCAAAGATGAAGGTAGATGGCTTAATGTCTCGACATGTATTCTAACAGTACAGAAAAGATCTCCAAATCAGAACTTTAACTTTGTAAAGAATCTTCCTACAAATTTCTTTGAACTTAAGAAATCAAGTAGATCATTACCAAAGCATCTTTCTATTAATCCATCCGAACTCAGTGCTACTAAATGGGTCCTATCTCAATATCTATCTACAATTAAAGAAATTAGTAATAATAGTGATTTCGCTAAACTTGGTGATATTGCTAAGATAGCACAAGGACTTTCACCCGGCGTAAAAGATGTTTTTGTGTTAAATCAACATGAACTGGAAACTAATAATATTGAAGAAGAGGTTCTTGTTCCTTTCGTAACAAATAGACATATTCAAAGATGGTTACTCTCAAAAAATAACGATTTGAGAGCCATATTGCCATCTAGAATAATTGAATTGTCAGAATATCCAAACACTCAGAAATATCTTACTAGAAACAAATCATTGTTAACGGTGGGACCAGATAGAAAACGCCTAATGGAAAAGAACAAGATACGATGGTTTGATTATAGTGTATATCGAAACCTATCGACCTTTGACAAATCACAAACAAAAATACTGTGTCCTTACAGAAGCTTATTACCAAGGTTCTCTTTAGATAAGGAGAGGCATTTTGGAGCAACTGATATCTATGCTATAGTTCCTAAAGATGAGAAAGATACTTTAGCATTCTTGGGAATTCTCAATAGTAGTTTTACTAATTTCTGGTTCAGAGAAGCAGGTAAAAAGAAAGGAAGAATGTTGGAATTTTTCAGCTTTCCTTTGAAAGGTATTCCCATCCCACCAAAAAGTGAAAGATCTATAATTTTTAAGTACGTAAGAGAAATTCTTTCATTACTCGACAAATCGAAAGACGGCATAGAACCTCAAATCTTTAATATCGAAGAGGAACTTGATTCAGAAATTGCTCAAATCTATGGACTGCCTCAAGATTTTCTTGCAAAATACTTTAGTCAAAACAGGTAAGAAACGTCAGTTTTAGAGAAACGAACATATAATTCGCCATTCTTCATATCCAGCTAGATATAGTTTAACATTTGGATAACCCAATTCTTTCATAACCAGATAAACCAGGGCAGATTGAGGTGCTGTTTCACAGAAAAGAATAATAGTTTTATCTTCAGTTATTTCTTTCTCGTGTAACTCTTCGTGTATGTATTTAAGATCTCTTAGTATGAAATAATCAGGATATTCTTCAAAGATGTCAAGATAAAAGAATTGTTTAGCACCAGGAATGGTTCCTCCCTGTTGATCATATTTTATGGCATATTCTGATCGATTATCAACAAATATGCAAACCTCTGAATAAATATTCATTAGAATTTCATCTTTTGTGATAACAATTGAAGGATTTTCGACAGTGAAATCAATATTACCAGGGGGATAGAAAGCTACTTCGGTTGTTAATAGTCTGTTTTCCTTCTCCCATTTTGATAAAGCCCCGTCTAATAGTTGTACATTGAAAAAACCATAGTAATGAAGAACCCATACTGCAATAGAGCAATTCAGATTAAAAACATCATCTACAAGAATAAGTGTATCATCATTATTGATTCCCTTCTCCTTCAAAGCAGTAAGAATTACTTCTTTGTCTGGAATTATATTGATTCCTTCATTATCCCTTCTTATGAATAATTCTGAGTCAATATGAATAGAACCAACTATGTGCCCTTGACCAAATTTCTCTTGAGTGCGTAGATCAAGAATCCTGTAACTTCCGTCAACCAAGAAATCTGATAAACAGTCAGTTGAAACAAAAGTTGAGATGTTGTTTTTGGTCATCTATTCTTAAATTTGTATTGTTCAATTAATAATCTTACTCTAGTACTAGTCGGTTTTTTTCAGATTGGTTAATGTTGCTTGAAAAATCAATGGTAAGGCAATGGTTATATCTGATACAACATTGATCATCTTACTCTCTGAGTCTACCTTGCCCCAAGAGATCGCTTCTTCTAAAGATGCCCCTGATAAACCTCCAGTTTCTACTCGGTCCATCGTAATCTGTATTGCATAATCAAATGATTTTGGAGACATTAGACGAGACTGAAAAATGTAGTTTTTTGGAACTCCTCCTCCTAGGAAAAACGCACCAGCTTTTTCTGAATCCCAGGCAAGTCTTTGAATTGAACCTAAGTCATCCATATCATCAATTAGTGTTCTATTAAGTTGGGAAAACAACCATAATTGAAGACCTAGAACGCTATCTGATAATGCTGGGACATAAATAGGGACTTTGTTATCATATGCAGCTTTAACGAATGAATTTTCGTCATCTATTTTTTCTCCTAACAATTCCATCAGTTTACATGTTGAAATCACTAAAGTATTTGTTTCATCCTTATTATTCTCCCAAATTTCTTTGAATATAGGTTGCAGATTATCTTCCAATTTCATAAATGATTCATCGGCGACAAATACATCATATATCCTATCAATAGATTTGTCTCGTAACTCTTGATCTGATTTATACGGAACATGTCGAACATGTTTCCCTCCAAAGGCTTCAATTAAATCATGGGTAACATTTGCTCCTGTTGAGACAATAACATCTACCATACCTTCTGTAATCATATCTGTCAAAATCTTTCTCATGCCACCTGGTACTAAAGCTCCAGCGATGCCAAGGAAAACTGTGGCTTTTTGTTTTATCATCTCTGTATAAATGTCAACAGCTTTAGCAATCCTACCTGGTCCAAAAACTCCAGATGAGTGAAATTCAGCGATAAGATCAGTAATAGAGTCTTTATCTTTTATGTCAATTGGAGTAACTCTAGGATATTTGTTATTCTTTGATTTCATCAATCTCAGAGCAATGTTTTATTTGCCTTCTTTAGCCTTTTCGATAAGTAATTCAATTTCTTTTGCTCTGAAAGGAGATTCTTCTAGTTCTGTATGATCAATAGGACAAATATAACGAATATTTTCCCCAACTTGAATTGAACCAAGAGGGAGCTTACAAATATATACTCTTGCACAAACCCTGCAGTAAAATGTTGAACGAGTAGATTTTTCAAAAAGATCTGGATCTGAATCAATAGCACAAACTGGACAAGGAAACATACAGATTGTAGGTCTTAGGCTTTCCTTTTTAGACATTTAAGATCCACTCAGCTAGTTATTTCTAATTGAATAAAATACTTCTATAAGATTTATTAACTTTGGGGAGAAATAGTCTATGACCATTCTTTAAAAGAAGGAAAATGAAAGACTTCTCTATTTTTGTCCAGAGCATATAATTGACATTCAGAAAGATTAACATCGTTTCGTAGAATAGG
>DAOVRE010000198.1 GCA_030628305.1 Candidatus Heimdallarchaeota archaeon
TAAACAAAGGTACAGAACTTAGCAATTCTGCATCATGAATCAAATCCCTTTCTAAAAGAAGTCTTAAAGCTGTTACTTTATCTACCATATTATCTGAAATATCACCATGCTTATTTTCTAATTCATCAGCAACCTTAAAATCTTGAGCAGTGATTACAGAGCCAATAGGTGTCCATGTTAATGGCACAGCAGGTACGTTTATACCTCTTCTAACGAGATAAAAATGATATCTACCTCTAAAGATTCTAAAAACAAGAATAGCTATTGTTCTATACTCAGACATCTGACGAAATAAGTGGTGATTACTCATTATTTAACTTCTGTTGTCCATTAGTGAGTAATTACGCGATTTATATACGCTCAACATCATGTGAAGCTGACTCTGCACGTCCAGCAGTTGTTATTTTGATAAACTCAGCATTAGCTTGCATCGCTTTGAGATTAGTTGCACCACAATAGGAGATACCACTTCTGAGTCCTCCAACAAGTTGTTCAAGAACATCTGCTGCAGATCCACGATAAGGTACTAGAGCTTCTACTCCTTCAGGAACAACACTCCCCATGTCTAACTCATCAAAAGAACCTTTTTTCTCTCTGGCTTCTCTTCCTAAAGTAGCTCCTAGACTAGCCATTCCTCGAACGACTTTATAGCTTCTTCCAGATCTCAAAATGGTTGTTCCAGGACTCTCTTCTGTTCCAGCAAAAAGACCGCCAATCATCACGGTTGAAGCTCCCGCAGCAATAGCTTTTGTAAGATCTCCTGAGTTGCGTACACCACCATCAGCAATAATTGGGACATCATAGTCTTTTGCTACCTTAGCACAATCCAGAATAGCAGTTAATTGCGGAACACCACTACCAGTAACAATTCTGGTTATGCAAATTGAACCAGGCCCAACCCCTGTTTTAACCGCATCACATCCTGCTTCAATGAGAGCTTTTGTTCCCTCTCCAGTAGCCACATTACCCGCTATAATTTCGATATCACTGAAATTCTTTCGTATTTTTTTAACTGTATTAATAGCTAAATCTGAATGCCCATGAGCTATATCAATAACTAGAGCATCAGCATCAGCATTGACAAGTTTTTCAGCCCGTTGCAGATAATCACCACGAACTCCTATTGCAGCTGCAACTAGCAATCGTCCTTTAGAATCTTTAGAAGAATCAGGTAGGACTTTGCTTTTGATAATATCTTTAGACGTGATTAACCCTTTCAGAAATCCTTTTTCATCGATTAAAGGTAACTTCTCCATTCTATTCCTTTGAAGATAATCCTTTGCAGATTCAATTGTTATATCAGGAGAAGCAGTAACCAAATCAGTTGACATTAAATCGGATATTTTAGTCACCCCATCTTCTTCAAACATAATGTCTCGAGTTGTAAGAATACCTACCAGCTTATCGGAGGGATCTGTGACGAGAATACCAGAAATGCCCTTATCTTCCATCATATTTCTAGCATCGTCTAAAGTGTTTTCAGGTCTTAAACGATAAGGGCGATCGATTCTTATCATTTCTGAACGTTTAACCTTAGTTACTTCAGAAACATGGTCTTCAACAGACATAAAACGGTGAATGATACCAATAGCTCCCATTTGAGCCATAACTATAGCCATCTTACTTTCTGTTACTGTATCCATGTTAGAACTTACAATGGGCACATTTAATTTTATATTTCGAGAAAGATAAGTAGAAGTTTCAACATCTTTTCTAGATGTAACAGAGGAGTGTTTTGGTACTAAAAGTACATCATCAAAAGTCAATCCTTCACGCATAATCTCAATCCAATGAAAAAATCCATGGATATTTAAAAGGGTTGTTTACAAAGATAGGAATTTTGCAAAATGAAGTAAATTAGCTTCTAATCAAATTGAAAAATAGTAAAATATGGAAGAAAGATAATTAACTGGTCTTGCTCTTCTCAAAGTAAAGAGAAATATTGTGTGAATTTCTTAATATATTTCATACCTTTGATTCTTAGTTTACCAGTTAGGATTGCTTTTAATGGATTCACTTTTCCAACACCTAAGCCAAGAAAAGTTGATCTAGTAGTGATTAAAACACCATCTGTTCCCTCTGCAAGTTTCTTCAAATCACTCTTGGTATACTCTATTGGAGTAAAGTTCAGTTTTCCTGCCTTGATAACTATCCTAACCGCAAAGGGATCATCTTTTGCTACTAGTAAGATAGAATAATCATCCTCAGAGTAATTTTGTGCAAATTCTTCATTTGTATTCAAATCTTTAAGCATTGAGTAGATTATTCCAGCAAATCCTTTGTAAGGTTTCAAATCCTCATAAATAGGTAAAACCATTTCCATTGTCTTCTTAAATCTAAGCAAAACTTCGTCAATGATTTTCTCATCCATTGCAGTTGAAAGTATAAAACCAATAACTCCTCTTGATATCCCATATAAACCATTTAATGGCATTGCAATCCTCAGATATTTAGATAGCTCTAGATAAGGTATAGTATTGAAAGAAATTTCTCTTTTGTTCTGAGCTATAACATCTGGAAATTGGACGTAAGTAATTGATTGATAACCACCAACATAGCAGTCTACCCCAAGTCCATCCATTATTTCACGAAGACCTTTTCTAAGTCTATCACCTAGTTTACCTATTCTTTCAACTTCCTTTTCATCATACATTTCTAAAGCTACTTTACCTGCAGCCATAGTAAGGGCATTCCCACTAAAGGTTCCAGAATGCATGACAAAATTCTTTTTTGTAGGATTGAATTGTTCTATAATCTCCCTTTTACCTCCAAAGGCACCTACAGGTAAACCTCCACCTATCGATTTTCCAAGAGCTGTAAGATCAGGAGTTATGCCATAAATTTTTTGCATTCCGCCAGTTGATAATCTGAAAGTGATTACTTCATCGAAAATCAATAGAATATTATACTTCTGTGTTAGTTCCCTCAAACCCCTTAGATATTCAGGATCAGCTAAAACTCCTCCAGCATAACCCAATACAGGTTCAATTATTAGAGCAGCTATTTTCTTATGATGTTTTTTCATAATTTTTTCTGCAGCTTTCAAATCATTAACTGGGACAACATAGATATCATTCAATACAGACTGTGGAATACCTTTTTCTACACCAGGTTCTGGCATTCCTTCATTTAGTAGAGCTGAATCAAAGTTTACACTAACATAATCATGTGAACCATGATAACAGCCATCCATTAGTATGATTCCGTCTTTACCGGTATAAACTCTAGCTGCTCTCATTGCAAACATAGTTGCTTCAGTTCCAGAATTACAAAATCGAATTTCTTCAATTGATGGAACACGTTCACATAGAATTTTAGCTAATTCATATTGACCTGAAGTTGGTGAGTTATGAGCGGTGCCTAATTTTGCTTGTTTCTGTAAAGTTTCAGTTATTTTTGGATGAGCATGTCCATGAAGAAGTACAGTCATATTGTTTTGGACATCAATGTATCTATTTCCATCAACATCTTCTAGATAGGTCCCTTCCCCTTTTGTAACATAGAATGGATAGGGATAATAATAGGTAATGTTTCTTGTTCCCCCTCCAGGTAACCATTTTCTCGACTCCTCAAATAGTTCTTTAGATTTGGGAGTCATTTCCTCATATTGCTTAACGATATTAGCTTTAACTTGTTCTAAATCCTGAGAAACCATTAAAATTCATTCCAGTGCTCTTATCAATGAACTGTGATTGAAAAGCTATATTATAAACTTTTTTTATTGAATGAAAAAAGAGAAAAAAGAAAAAATAATTAAGAAGACCCTTCTGCTTCATTATTAGCCATTGGAGGTTGTCTTGATGGTTTCCACATCCAGATTTTTAGCAACCAGACTGTCAGGATAATTCCTATAAGTGCTATACCAAATGCTAGAGCATAAGATTGACCAAAAGCAATCAACCATGCTTTTCCCCACCCTGGGGCAAAGTGCATAGCTAACCACGGAACTTTGATAAAGGATACAAGTATTGCAATTTCAATACATAGAAGTGCATCTACAATTAATCCGAATCCCCAGAATTTTCCACTAGTATGTAGTTTTTTCATGGGTTGTGTTCTCATCGCTAGCCCGAAATCATATTTCATTACTTTTTCAGCAAAAGGGCCTATACCTGGTAGAAGTGGCACATTTTTAATCTTAATACCATTGAAACCAAAGTGAGCTGCAAAGAAAGCTACTGATCCAGCTGCTAAGAGATTTAATGCAAAGTGTTTTGCTAGATCTGCAGGGCCATATACAATTAATGCCATGATGTGGTTTTGTCATCTTGTCATGTTAACAAGAAAGTTTAACA
>DAOVRE010000267.1 GCA_030628305.1 Candidatus Heimdallarchaeota archaeon
AAAAAGCTTACAACCTAGAGTTAGAAAAGAACAAACCTAAACACAGCATTGGGATACAACATGGTCTCTCATTTCGTGTTATAGCACAACAAGCCAAAGGTTTTGCCTATACATCATCATTCGGTGAAGAAGACATCAAATACACTGTGAACTTAGCTATACAAAATGCAAAAACAAAAAAACCAGATCCCGATTTAATGGGTTTTCCAGATCCCAAAGAAGCAACACACAAGCTAGATGTAGACAAGAAACTGCTTGAAATCGAAGCAGATGGCGCAGCTGATTTGTTTGAAGAAATACATATTGAGAAACTACCATCAGACATATTCTTTCTACAATCAATGGGATTCTTTGGGATGGGAGGGACTTTCCTAAAGAATTCTCAAGGTATTGATATGCATGATCAGGATGCTGGTTATGGTTTAGGTCTAGCATACTTATCCACTCATGGGTTCCCAAATTATGATTTTCATATCGAAGGAGCAAGAAAGCTTGGGTCAATCAATACAAAACAACTTGGCATTAAAGCCATAGATAAGGTCCTTGAGATAGCAAAACCAAGAACGCTTTCTATTTCAGGCGAGTATCCAGTCATAATATCGCCTGATGGCTCTTATGGTATCATGGGTGGATTGTTTAATGTGCTAAACAATCTATTACATGGAGATAAAGCATCACGCGGAGAAACGGTTTTTGCGGATAAAATTGGCGATCTGATAGCGAGCGAGAATTTTACTATGATAGATGACCCTCTTGATCCCGACATGGTTACATCTGCTAGTTACGATGGAGAAGGCGTTCCAACTGAACAAACAAAACTAATTGAGAAAGGGGTTCTCCAGACCTATTACCTTGACACTTACTATGGCAATAAACTGAACATGGAAAGCAATGGTAAAGCTACTAGAGGAGGTTTCTTAGGTGGAAATCCAGTAAAATCTCCACCAAGTATTGGTTCTTTTGCAACAAAAATCGAACCTGGTGACTCTTCCTTAGATGAGATGATTAGTGAAACTCAAGAGGGTTTCATGTTAAAAAATTTCATGGGTATTCACATGTCAGATTTGAGTAGTGGAAGATTTGCTGTAACAGGTTCAGGTTGGTACATAAAGAAAGGAGAAATCAAATATCCTGTTCAAGATATTTCTATATCTGGAACTATACCAGATTTGCTACTAAAAATCGACATGATATCTAAAGAGAGAACACGAGGATTAATGAGTGAAGTTCCTTATTTGAGAGTTTCTCAACTTAGTGTAACTGCAAAGAAGCTTGACTTCAAACTTCGTTTTGGAATAAAGGTTTTGAAAGCTATGATTAAACTGGGATTAACAAAAAATCCCTTCATTTAATTTTTATAATTTCATCATTTTTTCTAATTGAAAAATAAAAAAAGGAAAAAAAAGAAATTATTTCTTTTTGAAGAACATTACTGCGCTTGCTATTCCAGCGAGACCGATAATGCCGATCAATGATATTAAACCATATTCAGCAACTGTTGGTAATGTACCAATCAAACTATCGATATGTGGGATAGTTACGAAGTTTACGCCTACGATAGCTTCTAAGTAAGCTGCAATAGCTCCATTATTTCCATAATCTGGCACTGCAGTTAATTCGAAGTCAAAGCTTGCTTTTACTCCAGCTCCAAGGACTACACCTGAGAAGTAATCAATACCAACCCAAAGGAACGCATCAATAGTTCCATCTACAGTTGTTGTTTCCCATACATAATCTCCGTTCAACATGCTGAAAGTCATATCAATATCTGCTTCTAATGAGACGTAGTAATACATAACTTCCAGACCACCATCAATATGGTGATAAGATCCAATTACTGGATTAAAGTATAGGGAATTTATATTGACATTAGTATTTAGTCCTGCTAGAGCAGTTGCTGCATCCACTAAGTAATCTGCATGTCCAAAGACTGAAGTAACACTTGTCACTAATCCGTCAAACCAATTCCAATCAGGTAGAACCTGATGACCCATAGGTGAGAACATAGGATACCTATATTCTTCTGTATTTGGTGGCACTGAAGTGTTTGCTGGATCGTAGAATGTATAATCACAGATTGCCCATAAACCATCATAGCTTTTCATATCGACTCCAAGTAATGGATTTCCGACTGAAGCTAGTCCATTGGTTTTGAATTCAGCAACACCATCTGCAAAATCAAGTGGAACAGTAGGTGGCAAATCATAGTAGAAGACAAAATTGTCTATAGAGTAAGTCCATGAATTTGGATCACCGTAGTAGGAAGGTAGTTGTGGTGTCCATGTTTCTGTCTTGCCTTCATTTAATTCGAGAACCATATTCATCCAAACATCGGTTTGACTATAGAAATCAAGACTTGCTGAAATGTTGAGTAATCTTCCAGTTGTGGTGTTATATCCCATATAGATATCGGCTGCAATACCTGGATCTGTAGCATTGATATGAACTTCAAATAAGAAGTAATCATTCGCAACATCCCAAGTTGTGTTAAATCCTGGAGAACCTTCTGTTTCATTTAGAGCAAAGTCCATTTCATCGAATGCAGTCCAGTTTTGGTCTACAGCATCGAAAGACATGAATGACATCAAATTATCATTGAATACACCATAGTCATGTGCTCCCCAATTGAATTCATACTCATCCATTATATTAAGATCGACTTCTGTAAATGTTGTCATATCCATTAATGGTGTTGGTAATAGAGAACCACCTAGAAGAGTGACTTCAACATCAGGTAGAGTCATGTTGTAGAATGGTCCTAAACTTCTTAACCAGTCTAATGAATTTGGACTTGATACTAGAGTAGTATATAGGAAACCATTGCTATAACCTTCACGATATTGTGCGTCATAACATTCGTTTGCTGCTTCTTCAAATGCATTTGCTGGAGATGGATATGGTAGTGTAGGAGTTTCATCGTAAAGTTGTGATGTTAGCTTATCAGCTGCACCTTCTGCAAAACCTTCTTCATAAGCTGAGTGTTGAACACTGTGATAACCATTGAGCCTTTCTTCTCCAACATTCATTGAATAGTATCCGTCATCGTATCCTGCGT
>DAOVRE010000075.1 GCA_030628305.1 Candidatus Heimdallarchaeota archaeon
GAACCAACCTCAACAGGAATAGGTGGAGATTGTTTTTGTTTGTTTTATGATAATCAGAAAAAGAAAGTATTCGGTTTGAATGCCAGTGGGAGATCCCCCGCTATGCTTAACTTAAACAAACTGAACAGCACTGGCATAAAAGACAATCTTCCACCATTGAGTGTTCACTCAATAACAGTTCCTGGTGCAGCAGCTGGATGGGTTGACACTGTTGAAAAATTTGGGACGATGTCTTTGAAAAAAATATTAGAACCAGCTATAAAACTTGCAGAAGATGGATTTCCAGTTGCTCCATTAACTTCAAGGTCTTGGCAAAGAGGAGTAAAACAGTTACGACTAGGTCCAAACGCTGATGAGATGTTACTTAATGGAGAAGCACCTAAAGAGGGAGAAATAATGAAAAACCCAACATTAGCTAATACATTCCAAGAGCTTGCAGAACATGGAAAAAGTGGTTTTTATGAAGGACGAATTGCAGAGTCGATTATTGAATTAATCAAATCTTTTGAAGGTTTTATGACTTTAGATGACTTGAACAATCACAAAAACACTTTCGATGAACCCATTACTATTAACTATCGAGGTGTTGACATCTATGAAATACCACCAAATGGGCAAGGCATTACCGCATTGATGGCTCTTAACGTTCTCGAAGGGTTTGATATTGGTGATATGAAACACTCATCTACTGAACATTTGCATACAATGATTGAATCAATGCGAATTGCTTTTGCAGATACTAGATGGTACGTTGCCGACCCCGATGTTGTTCATGTTCCTATTAAGAAATTACTATCAAAAGAGTATGCTAAATCAAGAAGAGAGTTACTTGATTCAACTAAAGCAACTATCGAAGTTGAAAAAGGATCACCTGTTTCAAGTTCTGATACAGTTTACTTCTCTGTAGTGGATGGAGAAGGGAATGCATGCAGCTTCATTAATTCTAATTATATGGGATTTGGTACAGGGTTAATTCCAAAAGGTTGTGGTTTTACCTTGCAAAATCGAGGAGCTAACTTTTCACTTCAACATGATCATCCAAACGTATTAGCTCCAAATAAAAGACCTTACCATACAATTATTCCTGGAATGGCCACAAAGGATGGTGAACTCTTTTCTAGTTTCGGTGTAATGGGGGGATTTAATCAACCTCAAGGACATGCACAAGTGATGGTAAACATGATTGATTTTGGCATGAATCCTCAACAAGCTCTTAATGCATCTAGATTTACTATAAGAGATGGAACCAGTAAGGGAGATGTTGCTTTAGAAGAGGGAATAGGTATTGCAGTCATGAGTAAATTAAGTCAAATGGGACACTCAGTTGTATCGACCTCGGGATATGCAAGAATGATATTTGGGCGAGGTCAGATAATAAATAGAGACCCCAATAGTGGTGTTCTCTGTGGTGGGACAAGCCCTCGGGCAGATGGAATAGTAGTAGGGTGGTAACAACCACACTTTTCTAAGCTGAAAAAACTAAGGATTTCACTACTACTGGAACTACTTGTCCGCCTGCTTTTGGTTGATCAACATCTATGAAATCACCTTCTTGGATAATTATTTCATCAATAGAAATAATGTTCTTTTTTGCAGATGTTTCTCTTTTCATTACGTTACCAACAGAATTTCCTATATCATTGTTAAAAACTAAGATAACAGGTTTTTCTTTTCTAATTGTATTTGGTAAAGCACTTACTACGCCCTTAGCAAAAGTAGTTAGTCCCGCATATGAACCACCTATTGCTCCCTTGAAAGATAATGCAACCGTCTCTTCCCCTTCCTTTACATCAAACATATTAAGACTCTTTTGAATGGCTAATTTCACACTTTCCTCAGTTATCTGTTTGTTGTCAATCTTGGGTTCCAGAACAGGGATGTTATGAATTGGCAAAATGTCGATATCAGAGATATGAGTAGTAACGCCTGATACTTGAAGAGTATATTGACCAGCACCAATTACAGTTGCACGAATTAGTTCTGTTGGTTTGTGGATGCTGATATTCTTTTCCTTGATAATATCTAGAATTTCTTCACCCAAGCATTTACCCAAATCTCCAAAATATTCATCAGTCTGCTCGTAAATATACTCTGCTACACCACCAGAAAACATGAACTCATCAATAGTTCCATCATATTCCAATGGATTTGTCATAAGTAGATTTTTAGCGATTTGTGTTCGTAAATTCCTATCCAATGCTTCAAAGAGACTTTCAGCAAGAATTCTAGCCAATTTCCTTTTCTGATCAATTGTTATATAGGCTCCATAACCGAATTCAACCCCTATTTTGCCTTCCAAATTTCTAATAGGGTCTTCAATTCTTACAATTTTATCTTCTTTATCAAAAGCTAGTAATCTTCCACCAACATTGACACAAGCAGCATCAATGATTTCACCATCTTTTACGATAGCGATATTACTTGTACCACCACCAATATCAATGTTCATCACAGTTTTCTTTGTTTCTTTAGAATATTGAGCTGCACCAGAACCCATTGCTGCTATAACTGATTCAAAATTGGGTCCTGCAGCTGCACAAACAAATTTACCTGCTTTGTATGCAAGAGCCTTCACTAGGTCTTCTGCATTTTCTTTCTTAGCACTTTCCCCTGTAATTATGACTGCTCCAGTATCAATATCATCAATTGACATATTTGCAAGTTTATATTCAGATTTGATAAATTCAACAAGTTTGAGATAATCAATAGTTTGCCCATCTACTAAAGGAGTGAGTAAAATGTTACCTCTGTATAGTATCTCTCTTTTAGTAACCTCAAATTTTACTCCTCTCGGAGTATATATCTTTTCAAGTTTGAGTTTAGAAAAAATCAAATGTGAAGTAGTTGTTCCAACATCTATACCAGCACTGACTAAGTTTAATATCTCGTCTTCATTCATTTTAATCCTCAAGCGTCAAAAAATCAAAAGTTAACACATTTAAATGATTTTAGTTGAATCATTTTTTTTAACGTAAACCTAATTGGAAGAGAAAAGGTTTAAAATGTCTAAGAAAATATGCAACGTGGCTATTAATATGCAAGCAGAAAAAACTGAATCAGAAGAGGTTAATGTAGATTCAATAGAAATGGATCCAAGAACCTTTTTTGGCGTATGGGGAGATTGGTTTGTAGCACTTGGAAAATGGTTATGGAAAAAGTTTCATTCTCCAATGGGTATCTATCTTTTCTCAACCTGGCTTATTAGTATATTAATTATGGGTATCACAAATTCATTAAGAGGTCCAACACACACTTTTTGGGAAGGACCTAGTTACTGGATGAGTGTTTTTCTTACTTATGGATTAAACGGTGGTCAAGATCCGACTTTAAGAATCATTGCAAAACCCATACTGGTTTGGTTCTTCGCACCAATGGTGGCTTTAATTCTAGGTTCATCATTATTCTTGTTTGCAGATAGTGGTTTTTTCAGAAATGGTGCCTTTCCAGTTGATGAGTTAGATTTTGCACAATCACACAGATTTTACAGCATGGATGATATCTGGGGCTCTCAACTAATTAATCCAGCAAATCCAAAGTGGACAAATATGTACATCTGGATTGTCCTAATGCCCATAATACTTGGTGCAATTGTTTCTGGAACATATAACTTCATTATGTTCAAACTTGTTAGGAAAAAGAAAAATTTCATACCAAGCGCTAAATCGTTCCTACTTATAGCTTTTATTGCAAGCCTCATTACTGGGACAGCTATGTCTTTAATGACTGGTAATATTACTTTGAGTTTTAGATATATTCTGTTCTCTCTCTTTGTGGATAGAAAAACCAATAGCTTTCTAATATATGGTTTTGAACATGCAAATGAGCAAGGGCAATATCATCCTATAGCTGTTGCATTTTCAACATGGTTGATTTATTTGATACCATTCTTAGTTATATATGCAATATTTTTACTAATAGGAAACCTTGACAAAATTTGGGCGAATAGAGGTTACATAGTTCGCAAGATTGGTGGAGCCATAGAGGCTAGAAAAACTCCAGTATTAGACTTTCAAGAGAAACGTGACAACGACGAATATGAGAATCATGCTGATGAAACACCTACTTAAACAAAGAAATCTACATTCTTTTCTTTATCCTTTTCTATTTTGAACTGATTTTTATCAATAAACAATTTTATTAGTGTATAAGAGAGGAGATTTATAACAATGGCAACTAAGATTAGCTCTACAACCCATGGAACTGAAGCAATCAATGATACTGATCCACTACTAGTTGCTGAAGATATAATCAAGATTTACTAAACTGGAAAAATCGAAACACAGGCTTTAAGAGGTGTTTCTTTCAAAGTAAAGCCTCAAGAAAAGTTATTTCTAATTGGACCAAGTGGATCTGGAAAAACTACTTTAGTAAATGTAGTAGCAGAAATTACTAAACCCACTTCAGGTAAAGTGTTTTGGAAAGAGCTTTCAAAAGATATTACAAGATCTACTTATGAAGAAATAATAAAGGCAAGAAGAAGATTTGCAGGGGTTATTTTTCAAGACAGTAAGCTATTATCTCATCTAACAGTAAAAGAGAATTTAGAGTTAGCAGGATATTATGCGAAAGTGCAACCAAAGGTTGTGAAACAAAGAGCTGAATTTCTACTAAAATTTCTTGGAATTTGGGATAAAAGAATGAAACGAGAAGACACGCTTTCTGGAGGAGAAAAGAAGAGAGCTGCTATAGCTACAACCCTTATAACCAACCCCAAAATATTGATAGGAGATGAACCTACAGGCGATTTAGATGTGGAAACTACAGAAAGCATTTTAGACTTATTTGACAGAATCAATGAAGAACTTGGAATAGCTATCTGTATTGTAACACATTCACAGCAAGTTGCAGCTAGAGCTGATAGAATCCTTGAACTGAGAGATGGCGTAATAATTGGTCAGCATGGAAGTGAAATAAGTCTCAGAAAACTAGAAGATAGCAGGTTATTAGAAATTGATCGACAAAGTCGCATAGTTCTCCCCAAAACTATTTTACAAGAAATGGATAACCCTAAACATTTTTCAATAGAAATGGAAAATGGTAAAATAATTCTGTATCCCATGCATCAAACAGATTTCGCGCCCAATAATATTAAAAGCGTAATAACTTGTACAATGTGTGGGAATCAAGTTAAGAATGGAGTAAAGTTCTGTTCAGATTGCGGAGCACCAATAACTGACAAAGGGGACAATAATGGGCTCAATAAGTAAAAAAGTGGGAAAAACAAGAAGAAAGAGCGCTAATGCCAATAACAATGAAAAAAAAGCTGAGGGAAAAGAAGAAAGAGTAAAGGTAAATTGGACACGCATTACATTATTGGGATTTATTACATCAATAATTTTTACAGCTATTAATGTCATTATAATGATAATAATTATTTATGGTTTAGGTTTTGATGACCTCTTAACAATACAAGATATTTCGCAATATTTGTTCTTTGGTGAGGTGGGTTTCGTTGTATTTCTTGGAGCTTGTGTAGGTAATTTCGGGCAATCAATTGCTATTACAAATTTGAAAGCTAGACTTTTCAAATCTGCACCGATGAGTAAAGACAGTTTCCGAGAAGCAACATTCAATTCTTTTACGTACTATATTGCTGCAGCTTTGCTCCTAGTTTATCTTATGGTACTGATACAAATTTTGAAGCTTATCGAGTATTTCGGATAAAACTCTCTTTAAATTGTTTCAAGAAGCAAAACCACGTTTAAACCGCCCGTATTACAGATTAGTGCAAACCGCTCTTATATAATACAAAATCGGTTCCAACTATTGAAATGGAAACGCAAAACCTTTATTAAGCTGTATTAACACTTTGGAAATGCTTCCACTGTAAAATGTACTTTTGAGTGGAAAATTTAAAGGTGAAAAAAATATGAAAAATAAAGCATTATTGGGTTTAACCCTAATTGTCTTGTTCAGTATGAGCACATACCTTGCACAAGCACAAGAAACAGAAATACAAATCGCTTTTTCAGTTAATTTACTTTCGCCCAACACAAGCGCAGCCCGTAATCAATGGTCACTGTTGATGGAACAACAATTACCAAAAATTGGTATTGGCATATCTTTCCATGAATCTACTGGATGGGGAAATATAGGTCCCCGTACATGGGACTATCCATTACTTGATTATGATTACATTCCAACCTATGCAAAGGGTGGTTACGACCTATTCTTTGTTGGTTGGTCATGGGGACTTGATTGGGACCCAACCGGTTTGTATGACACAGCAAGCATGATACCAAATGGTGACAACCACTATCAATACTCAAATCCTGCTTACGATACAAAATTAGATCAATATCTAACTGAACTAGATGATGCAACTAGAGAAGGATATGCACACGAACTTCAAGCTATAATGTATGAAGATTTACCTGCTATTTGTCTAGTCTATCCAAGATCACTCTTTGGTTTCAAAGAAGGATTAGTTGGAATTGACGGATTGTTGATTGCAAGTTCTAATCACAGAGCAGAGAACTGGGATGACCCAGATGATCACGTCATCAAATACGGGATTCCAGCAGATCTAAAAGAGCCAAACATCTTTGTTGTAAGTTCATTCTATGATATGCAATGGATGCAATGTATTTATGGATCTCTCTATAAGAGAGCACAAGATACACATGATTACACAGAACAAATTGCTCTAAATTCAACAATTTCTGATGTAATAGATGACAAAATCAACATGACAGTGTTCTTAGATCCTGATGCAAAATTCAGCAATGGTGATCCAGTATTACCATCCGATGTTAAGTACAGCTATGAATTGAGCATGACACCTGGCGTAGGTAGCCAAGACTATAGTTATTTGACCAAATGGTTTGAAAGCAACGACTCTATTTCTATTGTTGGTCCAGACGTAGCTGGTGGTGAGATGCTCTTTGAATTAAAAGCAGTATATAACTTTGCAAGAGCATTACTAACCTTTGGTATAATTGATAAAAGCATTGTTGCTCCAGCAATTGCCGCATATGGTTACGAAATCTTTGCTGAAGTTCCATTAACTGGTGATGTTCAAGACATTCTTGTCACATCTTGTGGACCTTTCATGATGGAAACTTTCGATCCAGCATTAAGCGTCATGAAAATGGTGCCCAACGAATTCTATTTAGAAGAGGTTTTATTGGCTGAACTGTATCTAACTTACATAGCTGGTAAAGACAGCGCAGTAGCTGAATTGATTGCAGGTGAAATTGACATTATGGATGCTCAATACTACCCCGTATTAGCCGACTTTGAAGGCGTAACTGGTGTTGAAGGAGTTTTAATCAAAGATCCATCTCATCAAGAAATAGGTGTAAACATGAGACATCCTGTCATGGGAA
>DAOVRE010000177.1 GCA_030628305.1 Candidatus Heimdallarchaeota archaeon
AATGATGTCGATCGATCCAAGTATATGGTACATCACGTGGACAGTCGTTATTACCAGAATTGGCTTGTCAACAGAACCAGTACAACAACATGGCATGGACCTTACGACTACAAAGAGGCTTAGGAGCTATGCAAAGAGATAGCTGAGATCCTTTTAGAAGGTAAAAATTGGGAGTGGAAGCCTACTATAGAAACACCTGAGTTGGAAGAGCAGACTAGAGTGCAACCTGAGATAGTTATCTATAATGATGATGGTACGATGGATTTTATCGATGCTAAGAGGTCTACTTATGCTATTTACAAGGAGAAGGATCTGGTAGTTTATCCAAAAGTGGCTAGGAGGGTGGAGTTCTGGTGCCTCTACGGCAAGACTGAAGGATTGTTTAAAGAGGAGGAAGGAGTGGAAGGGAAATCGAGTGAGGAAATTTTGACACTATTAAAAGAAAAGATAGGAGAAAATAAAAGACAAAGTTTAGCTGAACTAATCATGAAAATTCAATTGTTGAAAAAAGGCATTGAATATAGAAATCAATCCCTTCTATCTCCATCTAAATAAATATAGAAAAATCGCATAATAGAACAGTAATTTGACTATTTTTCTTCGTCCTCGTCTTCTTCTATTTCTAAAGTTACTTTGATACACAGTTTTTCTAGTACATCAACTGAGATTCTTCCTTTTTCATTTGAAGCAAGAACAACTATCCCCTCATAAGCTTCTATTCTTTGAAGCAACCAACTAACCTCAAGATTTGCATACCTGCCATGTGCATCTGATACATCTGTTCTTTTTCCAAAAAGTGCATCAGCTTCATCAAAGAATAAGATACAATCTTTTCTTTCTGCATAATCTAAAACTTTCTTAAGATCCTTTTCAGTCTCACCAATATATTTGTTAACAATTGAAGCAAGATCTACACGATACAGAGGATAATCTAGAACAAAATCTATAACTTTGGCACTCATAGTATTTTGTGAGGGCTTTCCAATAAGCAGAATCCTGTTATATTCATCAAATTGTTTGGATACATTTTCACTAATTTCAGTAATCTGTTTCTGGATTTTTGATGGTAGAACAATTTTTCTAGCAGCACGTCTCTTCCAAAATGGGGTAATTCGTCGGATAAACCTTCTTTTAATCATAGATAAATGCTATGTCGATTACATTTAAATCTAATTAAAATACAATAAAGAAGAGCAATTTAAGCCTTTAACACTAAAGGGATGGTAAGATGTTGTGTTAAAGTAATCTGGTTTTTTCTCCTTTTATTCTTAATAATTATTTTTTCGCGGAGATAATCCCTAGAAAAGAGATATTTTTGTCAGTTATTTATTTGAGGTCTTTTAGTTTTAACTTACAATTAATTGATAATCTGATAAGAGTGATGCAAACAGATGACCCTAAAGAAGAGGACCAATGAAGCTTCCTTTCCCTTCAACAACCCACAATGGGGGTCCTCTTCCTTCTTCCACCATAAACAAGTCTTAAATAAAAGCAAGATAGGTTGGTTTTGCTTGTGGTAAACAATGTATGAAATAAATTTTGTACCTAAAATTAACGAAATAGGGCTCGATGAAAAAATCAAGTTTTCTTCTCTAATCGATTATATGCAACATGCAGCATATATGCATGCAGATCAATTAGGGGTGGGGCACCATCAGATTTTTCACAAAAATTTAACCTGGCTGCTTCTAAGATATGCCGTAGAAGTTACTCGTTATCCAACATTGGATGAGAAACTTAAGGTGGTTACATGGGTAGCTGAATCTGAAAGCCCAAAATTCACCATAAGAGATTTTGAGATCTATGATGAAAAGGATAATATCATTTGTAAAGCAACAACAAGCTGGTTGCTATATAATTACAGAAAAAGACAAATTATTGATTTCGTAGATTTTTGGTCAAATTACGATGCAAGAGAAAAAAGAGCTTTAGACTATGATTTTCCAAAACTAGGATTACCTGAAAAAGTTTCTACAAAGAGAACTATAAAGGTCAGACTACATGATCTTGACATCAATCAGCATGTAAATCATCGAATGTATATAGAATGGATAATAGAGGGATTACCGCAAAAAATATTCAAAAAGCATGAATTGGAAAAACTGGAAATTAGTTTTAAGGATCAAGCAATCTATGAAGATGAAGTGTTAGTTGAGACTGAAACAGAAAAGATTCAGGGTACAGAAAAAATTAAAGCAATTCATCAAATAACAAAAGGGAAGAAAAAAAGTCTTGTATCCAAAGCTGTTACTTATTGGAGAATGCAAGAATGAAGAAAAAACCTCTAATGTGAAGTAGATTTATATTATAGATTGTCATAAACAAGTTATGGGTTACGAAGCAATTACTTTTCTATTATTTCTCGCTTATTTGCCGCTTGTTTGGATTCCAATCCGTTTAGCAATCAGAAAACAAGTAGGATATAAAATCGCTTCCGCAATTCTTGCTCTTTTTCTGATGAGTGTATGGGTAGTTGGTTTTGTTTTTCGAACAATGATGGTTACAGTTATTGAGCACCTAATTTTTGCTGGAGCACTCTCTATTCTAGCAGTAGTTGCCTTTGAGATAGTTAGAGGTAGAACTAGGTTTCTTAGGAGATTCAAGACAAGAAGACGTTTGACAGGACTTATCATAATTGTCTTGATTATTGTTGTTGGTGGGAACTCATTATTGGGTATAAACAAAACCATGCAAAGTGCAAGGTATTTTGAGAATATGGTTACCTACGATTCTACCAACTTACCATTTATTATTCTTGATGAAGTAAACGAGATAGATAAGAACATAAGACTTGTCACTAAAGAATTTGCAATAAGCAAAGCAGAACAAAACAAAGCAATTTTCGGTTCTAATGCTGAATTGATGGAAGCTAACGTCATATATGTTAATGGTTCTATTTATTGGTGTATGATTTACGCACCGAAAAGTTCGGCACAATTTTGGACGCCAGGAGAATTTAACCATGCTTGGGGGTTGATTCTAGTTGAAGTTAATAATCCAAACGCTGAACCTGTAACAATTAATTTTCCGGAAGGAGAGTTCATGTATGCTGATGGGTTATGGCGCAACCACAATATTGTTCTTAAAAATTATCGCCGAGACCAAGGAGCAAAATATTGGCGTTCATATCCAGCTTGGACAGGTACCGAATGGGTTTACGTTGTTACTAGAACAACAAGAAATGTTTATGGGGCATGGTACTCAGATGGGATAGATATTCTTGATATTAAAACAGGAGGTATAATCAAACATTATACAGCTGCTGAATTAGACACAACGCCAGACTATATTATGCAAATTTACTCTGAAAGATTGGTTGAAGAAAAATGGATCTGGAACTGGGGTGATAAGAGAGATACAACAGCAGAAGGTAACATACGATTCTTCAGCGGTTTTCCATATTATAGTTCAGATAGGATTGGTTTTTATGGAGACGGAGTTGAAGATGTCCGTTATGTGAAATATCAAAATTCTACAATAGCTTTCTTTGCTACACATCCTTTTGATTCTTCAGAGACTCTTGCAGGCATTGGTGTAATTACAAAAAATGATGTTACGTTTTATGATCTTAGAAAACGAGGATTTATTTCAGCTAATACAGCAGCTACGCTAGCTGAGGGGCAACTTACTGCACCAAATGAAGGTGGTTACATTGTTCAAATGCCAGTGCCATATACACTTAACACTTCTATCGGATTGAGATTGTCTTGGTTCATACCCATCTATTGGCAAAGTGGTGCCATACAAAGATTATCTCACGTCTGTGTTATTGATGCCTTAGACTCAAGTTATGTAGCTATTGCTGAAGCAGAGGGACTATCGGGTTCTCAAGTAGTAAAAGAAGCACGATTACAATTCAAGTCCTTTTTCACAAGTGAAATTGTTGAAGATCAATATGAAATTGCACAAATAGAAGATGCTGGAAGCTATGTAGAAAATGGTGATAGTATTTTTGTTTATCAATTGAATGACAGCAGAACAATACGTTGTTCCCAAGATTATCTGAATGTAACTCATTGGAATCAAGTTGTTCTAGCAGACATAGGAGACGACATAAGATATACATTCACAGAAGATGACGAGGGAATATTTTGGGCAACAGAGTTCTTTATTTTAACTTAATCGTTTGAGAGTAACGATTATTTTTTCTTTTTCTAATTACTTAACTTTTTTATATTTCTAATCTAAATTAAACCATAGAAAATATTAACAAAACAGGGTGTTTGAAAGTCGATGAACGAGGAAAAAAAGACATTTGATTTAGTAAGTCTTGGTTCTTGCACTATGGATATGATTGTTTCCGTTGAAGATGTATTAAGAATGGAACTTGTTGATAAGAACCTAATTGATAAAAAATATTTAGCAATTGAACATTCTTCAAAATTAAATGTTAGCAATATTAAATTTCATCCTGGTGGTTCAGCAGCAAATATCTCTTGCGATCTCTCCAGCATTGGTTTTAATACAGCATATATTGGAGGGGTTGGAGAGGACTTCAATGGTAAAGCATGTTTAGAAGATATGCAAAA
>DAOVRE010000107.1 GCA_030628305.1 Candidatus Heimdallarchaeota archaeon
GATTTGAAGGAAATGGGTGTTTATGATTTACCAGTAATTACCTATTCAAATATGAATGAATTGAGAAGATTAACAACTCAAGAGTTTGTATCCGTAGATCAACTCCCAGTTATTTTACAGGATTGGTTTTATATTTACAGCAGTGGGACAATTGTTAAACAAGGTCAAGTTCAAATCTATTTACTTCTGAAAAACCCATATTTTTCACCCAGGATCGCTATACTTCTGAAAAACCCTCTATCGAAGCACGATATATCTCCAGGAAGACAAATAAAAATATTTGAGGGGAAAATAAGATCAGTAATTCCAAATGAATCTACGATAAATGGTTATGCAATTGATTTATTACTAGAAGTAGAAGAAAAAGATGTAAAATTCATCTTTAGAGGACCATTTGGAATGAAAATTATTCTTTAATTGCTGATTTCCATTTCTGTATGATTTCCACAAGTTCCTGTGTTTCTATTGGATGTTTCTTTATTTTATTGACATATTGACTCATTTCATGAGTTACGAGAGTCGAGAGGGCACCCATTTCCATTAATGCGTCCCTTGCTTTTGCAAATGCATTAAGCAATTCTTCCCTACTTCCCCCAACATAAACAACAGAAAGGAGGTTCTCATAGATTTGTTCGGGAGCAAGACTTCCCCAATTTTGTGTAATATCTGTCATTTCTGCAAAATCAGAGGAGACGATTACATACCCTTGACCAACTTTCTTAATATTTTCTTGCTGAACTAATCTAAACAAAGATCTATTTATTGTGGGAATATCTGAATTTAATTGTTGAATTATATTCTCTTCAGTCAATGGCATTTCAGATTTGAGAAGTACACCCAATATTTGTTGTTCAATGGTTCCTTGAGAACTACAATGTTTTACCAAACCTTGAATTGAATGAATAAAAACATCATTCGTGGGATTCCGATAGTATGCCATAATTTTTTCAACGAACTCATTAACTTTATTTCCAACGACAGAAGTTGATGCTTCCTGAAGCGGAAAAGATGTTTCCTGAGGAGCTACAGGAGCTTCCTTTAACTTCTTTATTTCAAGCTCCTTTTGTTGAAGCAATTTGGTGAGTTCGTGTTCACGATCTTTTCTAGATTTCTTGTCTTCCTCATGGTAATAACGTTGCTCTTCCAAACGTTTGGAATAGTTTTCGAGTTCAGAATCTTTCTGTTCAATAATCTTGTTAATCTCAAGAATTTGAGCTTCAAAGTTTTCTGATTTTGCACTTTGATTAGCAATAGTTTGTTGTAATTGCGCTATGAACTGTTGTTGTGCTTGATCACGCAGTTTTGCTTTTCTTGGATCATCAGTTGAGTTCTCATCATCAAATGGGTTATGAACCATCATTATACACCTTATACAAGTAATCATAAAGTAACAAATAAAGGTATTTATTCAAAGAATGTAAATAATAATTAACAATAATTAAAGAGATAAAAGATTATCAATCTTTCAACCCAAGAATTTCTTTCAAAATAATCTCAAAAGCTTCAGTATTCTTCTCAATGGTAACGTATGGCCAAAGTTCATTTTCTGTACTCATCATATAATCAGCCAAAGCTATTACATCACCTACTCCATAACCTAGCTCTTTCTTGTTTCTTGCAAGGAAATTGTCAAAGTTTCTCAGAAGAATATCTTCCTTTGCTTTTGCTCCTGTTGTTTCTGCAACCCTATCAGCATTATTTAAACGGTTGAATCTTGTTTTCATAGATGTGTGAAAAGCTATCACGAAAACATTTTCGTCTCCATAATGTCTTTTAAGTACTTCAATTTCAGAAACCGCTCGTAAACCAGATAAAAATACACCAGAGATATCATCAGTTAGAGCATCTACTTTCTTAATTAATCTTTCAGTAAAGTAACTATCAGAAATTTTTTTACATTCATCAGTAACTTTCTTAATATTTTCAGGAGAAAATTCTAAACCTCTTCCTGTAACTTCTTCCAATACTTCTGCCCCTGTTTCGTACAAAGGCATTTTATATTTAGGACCTAGTTTTTTTGCATATGTTGTTTTTCCACTTAAAGGGAGACCTGACAGTACAATAATCTTCATTTTTACCACTCGCTATTTTTGGCCAGAGAGCACACTCTCTTCACCGCTAGCCATAACATTGCTCTGAGAGGTCTATGATAAGCTCTGGCCAAGAGGATGTTTACTTAATGGTTTAAAAGTCTTATTTTTACTAAAAAATTAGAGGAGACGTTTTTCTCCTTCAATTTTACGAATTTGAGTTATATCCCGAGTAACTTCCAGAACTCCTTGATATTCCCCTTTGGAATCCCTCATCGGGAAATAGCGGATGAATATCATTCTTCCTTCCACTTCTAGCCAGAATTCTGCTTTGTCTAACGTGTTATTTTTAAAACTTTCAATAATCTCAAGAACTCTATCGACGCTTTTATCAGGATGACAATTTTCTACAAGGCGTCCAATTATACTTGGAGCGCGAGGAAATATCCTATCACCCCCACTGTAAAATTTGACAGTGTTATCCTTACTAACATATGTTATGTCAACAGGTAAAGTCTCAAACATCATTTTCAAGTCGTTAAATGTTAAAGTACCTGTTCCAAAGATGTTTGTTTTCTTCAAAATAAAAAAATTAGTTTCGTAATAAAATAGTCATTTAATAAAAATGGTTGAATGGAAGATTTTAAATGTCAGTAAACTCTTGAAAAAATCGACATTTAAAGGTGAGGGCTCTCTCATGAGCGAAAACGAAAAAACTAATGATAAGTCTACTGATGATTTAATTGAAGTCGATGTAGATGATATTGAAGACATCACAGAAGTTGAAAATAAGGAACCTGAAAAGGTTGATTCTGAAAAATTAGAGATGGACAAAACAAGAGAAGAATTTCAACAATTAATTGCGAAGAACAAGACTGAAAAAGCTGTTGAAAAATATATGATTCTTTTCAAAGAGTTAAAGCAATCAAACAATGAAAAAAATGATTACTTAAAGACCGCACAGATGGTTCAAGCTAATTTTGAGAATTACAAGAAAAGAGCTTATAAAGATCAAGAATGGTCAAGTTTTCAAAGTAAAATGAAAATAGTTGAAAGATTTTTATCATTCTATGATGATTTAGATAGATCTGTTACTTCATTTAATAATGATCCTGATATTGAAAGCTTGAAAGAAGCTCTTAACCTAGTATTTGGTAATTTAAAAGCAGCATTTGAATCACTAAATGTTAAAACAATTGAACCTGAAAAGGAAATTTTCAACCCACAATATCATGAAGCAATTCATATTGTTGAAAATGAAGAAGTTGAGACCAATACAATAGTAGATGTAGTTTCAATAGGGTTCATTCTAGAAGATGTTGTTATTAAACCTGCAAAAGTTGTAATTACAAGAAAAACTAGCAATAATTCTGAAAGTAAATAAAAAATATTCTTTCTACACTTTCATCTTGGTTGGCAAAATTTTAATTAGATGTAAGATTTATTGTGTCTAATAATAGAAACCATTCTAATATTATCACTATTACATCTATCACTCAAGAAACAAAGGTATAATCATGAATAAAGTTGGTATTGTTTCATTTGGTTCTTACATTCCGCGTTATAGAATAAAGGTAGAGGAGATTGCAAAGGTATGGGATGAAGATCCCGTTGAAATAAAAGCTCAATCTCAGATACATAGTAAATCCGTTCCGGCACCTGATGAGGATGTCGCTACAATGGCTGTTGAATCTGCTAGGAATGCCATTATCAGATGGAAAGGTAAAGAAAAAGATATAGGGGCAATTTATGTGGGGAGTGAATCTCATCCCTATGCAGTTAAACCAACAGCCACTATTGTTGCTGCAGCTTTAGATGTGGAAAAATCTCTGACAGCTGCTGATTTAGAGTTTGCATGCAAAGCTGGAACTGCAGGAATGCAAATGTGTTTTGGACTAGTTAAATCAAAAATGATTTCTCTAGGGCTTGCTATAGGAGCTGATAGTAGTCAAGGAAGACCAAGGGATCCGTTGGAATATACAGCAGGAGCAGGAAGTGCAGCTTTTCTAATAGGTTCAGAGAATATTATTGCTGAACTGGAAGGAACCTATTCAGTTACAACAGACATGCCTGATTTTTGGAGAAGGGAAGGGGCAGTTTATCCTTCGCATGGAGTTAGATTCACTGGGCAACCTGCTTATTTTAAGCATACAATTGATGCTTCAAAAGGTTTAATGGAAGAACTAGGAACAAAACCATCTGATTATCAACATGTTATTTTCCATCAACCTAACGCTAAATTTCCTCAAGTTGCTGCGAGAATGTTAGGATTTTCAAAAGAACAAGTTGAATTAGGATTAATCTGCAAACAAATGGGGAATGCTTATTCAGCTTCTTCAATTTTAGGGTTCGCTAATGTTCTTAACCACGCTAATCCTGGAGATAGAATATTTCTAACATCCTATGGAAGTGGAGCAGGAAGTGATTCATTTTCATTTACAGTTACAGAATCAATAAACAGTATTCGTCCATACAAATATGACACGCAATATTATCTAAACCAAAGTGAGTACATAGAATATGGAAAGTACGCTAGATTTAAGGGGATTTTGAGGTGATTAAATGGTAAAACGTAATGTGTTTATAATTGGTACAGGAATAACAAGTTTCGGAGAAAGTTATGAGAACAGTGCAGGCAAACTAGCTTCAAAAGCATTAACACGTGCAATTGAAAATTCCAAAATCCAGAAAGAATCAGTACAAAGTACATTTATTGGTTCATTGGTTTCTGGTTCAAATTCACAACCAGCCATAGGAGCCAATTGCCTAAGGGAGAGCAACATAAAAACACCTCATGTTCGAATTGAAGCTGGAAATGCCAGTGGATCTGCAGCATTTCATCAAGCATATCTTGGCATATTGAGTGGAGTTTATGACTGTTTGGCAGTAGTAGGTGTTGAGAAATTGAGTGATTTTGTTAATGTAGGTGTAGTTGAAAGAATCCTAGGTTCAACTATTGATTATCAATGGGAATTTGAGATGGGTGCAACATTAACAAGCCTCTATGCAATACTAACTAAAGCCCATATGAAAGAATTTCAAACAACTATGGAACAACTTGCATCGGTTCCAGTAAAAAATCACAAGAATGGTGTTAACAATCCTAATGCTCAATTCAGAAAAGAAATTGCAATTGAAAGATTCCTTAATGCAAAAAGAATTGCTGATCCAATAGGCAAATTTGATTCTGCTACTTTTTGTGATGGAAGCGCCTCTGTTATTTTAGCTTCAGAAGATTTCATACTTCATAATAATGATATAAACGGCAAAGTTCCAATTTTAGGATCTAGTTATGCCTCAGATAATTTAGCGTTACATCATCGTAATTCATTAACTGAATTAAATTCTACAAAAACAGCTGCAGCTACAGCATATAAAATGGCAAACATTAAACCAGAAAATATCAATGTAGCTGAAGTTCATGACTCATACCCCATAGGTGAAATACTTGCTATTGAAGATCTTGGTTTCTTTAGGAAAGGTGAAGGAGGAAAAGCTGCTGAAGAAGGCTTAACTAAGCTAAATGGTGAAGTGAGCATAAATACAAGTGGTGGATTAAAAGCAAGAGGAGACCCATTCGGTGCAACTGGAGTCGCTCAAATCATTGAGATAGTAAAACAGATGCGAGGAGAAGCAGGTAAACGTCAAGTTGGTTCTATTAACTACGGATTGACACAAAATGTAATGGGAACAGGAGCCATAACTTACGTAAATGTTCTTGGAAAAGAAGAGGTGAAAAAATAATGGAACCACCCAAAATTTGGAGAGAAAAACGAGGCAAATATTTGGCAATGGGAATTGAATGCTCAGACTGTATGACTAAACAGTTTCCTTTCACAGAGAATTGTACAAAGTGTGGAAGCGAAAATGTGAAAGAATACAAACTTGCCACAACAGGAAAAATACTGCATTTCTCAACTGTCACTCAAACTTCAGATGAAATGATGAGCAGCACACCTTACTTAATCGCTATTATAGAACTAGATGATGGTATTAAAGTTACAGGGCAAATCGTTGACTGTAATCTGAACGAGGTAAAAGAAGGAAGTGATGTAAGGATGGTTTTCCGCGTGCTAGCTAGAAATGGTTCAGAAGGTTTAATTCGTTATGGATACAAGTTTGCCCCCATTTAGATTTTAA
>DAOVRE010000057.1 GCA_030628305.1 Candidatus Heimdallarchaeota archaeon
AATTTCATTTACTGCTCTTGTAATAGCTTCTAATAAAATTGCTTCATCCTTTGTTATGAGTTTCATTTGAACAGCAACTGACTCTGTTATTAGGGGATCGTGGTGTTCGTCATCCTTCACGAAAAACTCGATTAACGGTTGTTTGAATTTAATACCTTCTTCAAAACCATATCTTTTGCAAAAACTACCAGCGCTGATATTTCTGCATACAACTTCAACAGGCAATATTGTTACTTTCTTACAAAGTAATTGTGAATCATTTATTTTCGATATGAAATGTGTGTTAAATCCATAATCATTTAGTATTTCAAATAGCTTTACTGATGTAAGACAGTTAGTTATCCCTTTCTCAGCTAACTCTTCTTTCTTAACACCATCAAAAGCAGATATTGAATCTCGAAAATTAATCTGAACTTCTCCATCATTCAGTACTATAACATCTTTTGCTTTCCCCGAATACGATACCAACACAAATGCCCCATTTTACACCATACTGCAAATTGTCAGATAGTTGTATCTGCGACCAAAAAAAGACACCATTAATAAATATTGTGACTAAGCGCAGTTAAAACATGTGAAAAATATATATTGTGTGAAAATAGCCATGAAGATTAATCAGACTGGGTGACTGGGTCATTTGTAATGTAATGCAAATTGGTCTTTATAAGCTACTTAAAAACACAATGAAGTTTTACTGCAGTTTTAACATAAGTCTAGTGTTAAACCAAAAATATAATACTTGAAAAGAAAAACGTTATATCAATGAGTTCTGCAGAAAGTTATATTGATGCTCAAGAAAAGTTGATGACTCTTAATCTTCTAAAAATGGCTTTCAAAGGTTTTGATACATTGGAATCTATGAAAGATTATTTAGCAAAATCAGATGTTGAAGTGTCTATTGCAAATCTATCACGTTACATTAATGGAAAAGCCTTGCCCAAATCAAAATTGAAAAACGAAATTCTCAAGGTATTGATAGGAAACAAAGATCTAGGTTTAACTATCAAAGATTTAATTGGGAGTCATATTCGAGAATGGACAGATAATTTTGGCAATACAGCGGTAAATAATACTTACTTACTGAATGATTCAAAAACACTGAAAGCTATTCTATTTTTAGCCATTAAACAAGGTATTATCCCAAGAGATGTTGATAAGATAATTACAGCTGAAGTAGATGGAATACCCGTTGCGATGACATTAGCACATCTACTCAACATAGATTGTGTTTATGCTCGTAGGAAAAAACCTTTGGGGTCAACTGAATGTATAGCTGAGGACATCCAATCTATGACTTCTGGAAGAATTGAAACAATTTATCTTCCCGAGAAATTTATTAAACATGATGAACGAGTATTGATTGTTGATGACGTAATTAGGTCAGGATCAACTCAAAAAGCCTTAGTTGAACTTGTTCGTCGTTCAAGTGGTGTTCCAGTCAAGGTAATAATCCTTACAGGTGTTGGAAAGCATTGGGGAAAGATAACAGAACTTAATAGAATTCCATTCAAAGTGTTAAAATCTTATCCGGAGGACACTTAACTGATCTGGGTGATAAAATGATTACAGATGTATTAAATAACTACAATCAAGAAGAAATTACTATTGGAGTAATAGGATCACATTCAGCTTTAGATGTTCTAGATGGAGCAAAACGAGTTGGATTCAAAACAGCTGTTATTATCGAAAAAGGGAGAGAAGAACCCTACAATAGATATACGAGAATTATTGATGACATGATTGTAGTTGACAATTTTTCAGATATATTTGATATTCAGAAACAATTAATTGAGAAGAATTGCATCTTCATTCCCAATAGATCTTTTGTTGTTTATTGTGGATTCAATCGAATAGAAAAAGAATTCAAAGTGCCTATTTTTGGCAGTCGGGAATTATTGAAGACTGAAGAGAGAACAGGATTTCACAACTACTACAGAATACTTGAAGAAGCTAACATTCGATACCCAAAAGTTTACAAGAATGCTAAAGATATCGATGGACCAGTCATATGTAAAATTCATCATGCAAAACAGAGAGTAGAGAGAGGATTCTTTGTTGCTAAGAATCGTGAGGATTTTGAGGAAGAACTGGAAAAAAGAATAGAAAATGGAACAATTCTTGAAGAAGATCTACACGAGGCATCTATTGAAGAATTCATTTCTGGAGTTACCTTCAATTTTAACTTCTTCTACTCTCCATTATTCAAAAGATCAGAATTATTAGGCATAGATAGAAGATTTGTTACTGATTTGGATGGAATTGTAAGACTACCAGCTAATCAGCAAATCAAGCTGGGATTTGATGAAGAAATGAAAGAAATTGGAAACTATGCTGTTACCTTAAGAGAATCAATGTTAAGACATATTTACCCCATGAGCGACCGTTTTGTTAAAGCAACAAAGCATCTGTATCCTCCAGGGATGATAGGTCCTTTTGCCTTACAAACGATGATTACTAAAGATTATGAGTTTATCGTCTTTGATGTCTCCACAAGAATGGGTGGAGGAACAAATAGTTTTATGGGAATTGGCAGTCAATATTCGGCAGTATATTGGGGACAACCAACTTCTGCAGGAAAAAGAGTGAGCATGGAGATAAGGAAGGCAATAGAACAAAACAGATTGAAATATATCCTGACATAGAAAAGTTAACCTGACCTAAACAACACTCTTTGTTAACTTTATCTCATATAATGAAACTAGAAAGCATATTTTACATGGATTTGCAAACATCATTTGGATGGGTTAAACAATTGGTATTTAGTTAAACCGTACAATAACTCAATTTCAAGACGTATCTGAACAACACAGGAATATACATCAAACTAAAAAATTAAAAAGTGATTTCTTTCGCTTTTCTCTGAGTATATTGATAATTTCAACAATTGGCAGTCATTCTGCCCTCCAAATACTTCATGGCGCAAAGCAAGAAGGGTTCAATACAAAGGTCTATTGTATTAAAGGGAAAGAAGATCTATACAAAAGATACCCTGTGGCACAGGAAATTGTAACTCTTGATTCTTATGAAGATATGCTAACTCAAGAACCTGCAAGGAATGAAATTTTTGTACCTCATGGAACTCTTATCGCAACTCTTGGAAAAAGAGCTCTTGACATACAGATTCCGGTTTTCGGTAACAAAGAAGGGATGCACTGGGAGATGGTAAGAGACAAAAATCACCAGTTATTACAAGAAGCTAATATTAGAACTCCAAAATCATATAGTTCAGATAAAATTGATGGGCTAACAATTGTAAAGTTTCCAGGTGCAAAAGGAGGATTGGGTTATTTCCTTTGTTCTTCTCAATCTGAATACGAACAAAAAATAACTGGACTACTTTCAGCTGGATCAATCACTGAATATGATGCCAAAGCAGCACAGATTCAAGAATATATCACTGGCGTTACAATGTATCCTCATTATTTCCATTCTATTATTCTTGATAGAGTAGAAATGCTTGGAATCGACAGGAGATATGAAACAAATGTGGATGCTTTAGGAAGATTATCGCAAAATAGTTTTAAAATAAATCCTAGCTACAAAGTAGTTGGCAATCAACCTCTTATAGCTAGAGAATCATTGGTTCCCGAATTACTTGATTTTGGAGACAGACTAGTGGAAGCAGCAGAAAAATTATTCCCACCCGGTTTACTAGGTCCTTTCTGCATAGAATTAGCCATTACTCCAGACGAAATTGTAGCTTTTGAATTTACAAGCAGGATAGTTGCTGGAACAACTCTTTATGTTAACGGGTCTCCCTATTCACGTTTTCTATTTAATGAGGATATGAGTATGGCTCGAAGAATATGTAGAGAGATAAAACAAGCAATGGGACAAAGAAGATTAAAGGAAATCTTAACTTAGTTAATTTAGGACATGAATAAAATGGATAAAATTGGTATCTTCGATTTTGGTGGGCAATACTGTCATCTGATAGCTAGAAGGATTCGTGATCTGGGAGTTTATGCAGAAATAATTTATGAGCCTTCAGATGAATATAGTGGATTTATTTTATCGGGTGGTCCAAGTGATGTGTATAGGGAAGAATCACCCAAGTTACAAGACAATTTTTTTGATAGTGTAAATGTTCCAGTTTTAGGCATATGTTATGGGCACCAAATGATTGTTCAAACATTAGGAGGAGAGGTAAACATTGGGGAAGAGAGAGAATATGGGAGAAAAATGGTCAAACTTAATTTATCATCACCTCTTTTTAAGGGATTAGAGGAAGAAGAAAGAGCTTGGATGTCTCACTTTGATGAAGTTAAAACCTTACCTGAAGGGTTTGAAACTACAGGTAGCACAGATATCTGTGGCATTGCTGCATATCAAAATCTCGAAATGAATATCTTTGGAGTTCAGTTTCATCCTGAAGTTATTCACACACCCAATGGCACTAAAATTCTAGATAATTTTCTTGAAATTGTTAATTGTAAAAGGGAATGGAAATTGGAAGGATGGGTAGAAGAAAAACTAGAAGAGATTAAAAACACTGTGGGAGGCAAGAAAGTGATAATGGGTGTAAGTGGCGGAGTAGATAGCACTGTAGCTGCTGTTATGCTTGCTAAAACAGGTATTGAGGCTCACTTTATTTATGTTGATACAGGTTTAATGAGAGATTATGATACAGAAGAAGTCAAAGCAATATTCTCCAATTTAGGTGTAAGTAATTTCGTTGCTGTGAACGAAGAAGAGAGATTTGTTGATGCTCTTAAGGGAGTTAAAGACCCAGAAAAGAAACGTAAAATAATTGGCAATCTATTCATAGAAATTTTTGAGGAAAATGCGAATAAAATTGGAAAATTTGATTTCCTTGGACAAGGTACCATTTATCCCGATAGAATTGAGAGTGCTCAACCTAGCCAACATGCAAACGTTATCAAAACACATCATAATGTTGGAGGCCTTCCTGAAAAAATGTTTCTTAAACTTGTAGAACCACTTAATGATCTCTATAAGGATGAAGTAAGAAAAATAGGCAAGATGTTAAATATACCCATAAAATTCATTAACCGACATCCTTTCCCAGGACCAGGATTAGCTATCAGGATTTTAGGAGATATAACAAAAGAGCGTCTTGAAATTTTAAAGAAAGCAGATGTGATTGTTCATCAAATAATAGAGGAAAATGGGCTATATGATTCTCTTTGGCAGGTATTTCCAGCCCTCATTCCTATAAAGTCAGTTGGTGTAATGGGAGATAAAAGAACGTATGAATACATGCTTGCTATTCGTGCAGTGGAATCACTTGACGCAATGACAGCTGATTGGAGCAAATTACCTTATGAAGTATTAGAAGAGATATCTAATCAACTAATAAACAAGGTTCCAGGGATCAATAGAGTTCTATATGATATAACATCTAAACCTCCGGGAACAATAGAATACGAATAAAGAGTGAATATGATGGAAATTAAGAAAAGAAAGCTAACTGAACTTCTCTTGAAGAATAATATTTTGAAATATGGTGATTTCACACTAAAATCAGGAAAGAAATCCTGGTTTTACATAGATTTAAGATTGATTTCTTCATATCCAGAAACCTTCGAATTCGTCATTGATTGTTATATTGATATAATCAAAAGCATACCAAATGTCGATGCATTAGCTGGAGTTGCTGTCGCGGGTATTCCTTTTTCTGCCGTTACTGGATACAAACTAGGTATTCCCTCAATTATTGTTAGACCTCAAGCGAAAGAATACGGATTGAAAAAAATAGTTGAAGGAAGTATTCCATCTGCTTCGAAAATTGTACTCATAGACGATCTGATAACTACAGGTAGTAGTAAAATACCTGGAATTTCAGCGTTAAGAGACAATGATTTTGTAGTCGATAATCTGATTGTACTGATTGATCGAAGTCAAAGCAGTTTAGAGGAATTAGAAGATCTGAATGTTAAACTTCATTCCTTCATTACAATAAATGAAATATTCAAATTGTGTTTGGAATTAGATGAGGAATATATATCAAAACAAGAAAAAAAATTAATTGAAAAAAATATGTAATGAAGACTGGAATTTTTCAAGTTCATAATAAACTATTAAGCATTTCTTGTATTGCTTTCGCTTCGTCTTCTGGAGATTGAGAATAGATTATCCCTCTGCTTACATTAACCATAGTTTTTGTTCCAAAGCTCTTAAGTAACGTTTCAGCACTTCCACCTTGAGCACCTACACCAGGTGCTAGTGCGATAGTATTGTCACCAACAATGCTTCTAATTTCTATAATATCAGATGACTCAACATGAGCTGTTGCTCCTATTACACATCCATCTGAACTAGCTTCTTTACATAAACCAGCAATATGTTGAAAGAGGGGTTTTCCTTGTACTTTAGCGTGTTTCTGTAGTATTGCTTGAGGGTTAGACATCAAAGTAAGCACTATAATGCCTAAATCAAGTTTATGAGCCATTTCTGTTGCTTCAAGCACATTACCGCTATAGGGATTAAATGTAAAAGCATCAAATTCTTCCTCTTTAAACCAGAAAATAGCTGATTCGTTAGAAGAACCTATGTCACCTAGTTTGTGGTCAGACATGGAAAGCATTTGTTTCGAATGTATCTGCCTATTAATTGTACGAATTTCATCAATAGTTAATCCTAAAGTATATTGACGATTTATTTTGATTACACTTGTATATGGAGCGACCAGATCTATAATAGTCTCCATAAAGTTAATTCTATCCTCTGTAGGTATGATATTCTTTTCCCTTTGGCGAGGTATCGCTGGATCCAAACCAACACTAAGAATACTTTTCTTCTTTTTAGTTATCTCCTCATATTTTTTAACAAATACAGGTGCTTGACCACTCATGAGTATAGAATTAAGCGACCATTTTTAATTATTGTTTTTGAACTCTAGTTGAGTTAATTCTGGTCGAGATAATTTTCATTCTCTAATACTATTTTGCCTTCTTTGACGGCATAAAGCATCTGCCCAACAAACATCTGATTCTCAAATGGAGACCATTTAGCTTTTGATTTTACCCAGTTTTTGGTTATTTCTATAGGATCAGACATGTTCAAAATTATCATGTTTTGACTAAGATCTATTTTCGGTAAATTGAGTAAGGAAGAAGGAAATCCATATAGAGCTTCTATTGCTCTGTCCCATTCTATTTCCCTTTTATTTATCAAAGAAAGTATTGACGGAACTAGTTCTTGAACACCCGGCATTCCACTGATAGACTTCTCCAGTTTTTCTTCGAGGGTATGAGGAGAATGATCTGAACTCACCATATCTATGAGTCCTGTAGCTAAGGATTTCAGAAGCATATCACTATCAATACTAGTTCTAAGAGGAGGATTCACTTGTTTTAATTTTTCTTCCATCTCTGAGGCTTGGTTTAAATATATGTATCTAGGGCAAGTATCCAAAGTTACGTTTACATGTTTTGATATTTCTAAAATTCTCAATGATAAACCACTGCTAACATGAGTTATATGGAATTTTAAGTTAGGAAAATCAAGAGCCCAAGATAGCACTTGTTGAATTGCGCTAGCTTCTGCTTCAGGAGGTCTTCTTCTATTATGACTACTATAGGATTTGCTTTGCTCAAGAATTTCTGGATCTTCAGCATGAAAAAAGATAGGTTTCCTTGACTCTAAATCTTCAAGTTTTGCTAAGCTCTTTTCTATAGTTTCATAACTAATAGAAAGATTTCCAAAAGATTCTGACATAAAAACTTTGTAAGCATCAGCATGTTCTTCAATTTCTTCCAGGTTTGAAAGATTTTTTTCAGTTAATGCAGAAGCGACTAGGACATCAACGTAATTCTGCCGTTTAGCTAATTCTCTCTTTTGTAAAATAGTTGACACTGAATCTGTAATAGGATTGGTGTTTGGCATATCTAAAACTGTAAAAATTCCGCTAGAAAGTGCTGCCGATGAACCTGATAATATGTTTTCCTTATATTCATATCCCGGTTCACGAAAATGAACATGGATATCAACCAGAGGAGGGATAGCAATTAATTCTGATGCGTCTATTTCAGTGCTAGAAGTTTTGGATTTTGATTCATCTTTTTGAAAATCTACATTTTGTTGAACAAAATCTCTCTTTCCTATATCCCATACCCTAAGATTGGAAAACATTATCATCGTTTAAATCCTCTCTTTTTCTCCAGTATCAAGTCTCTTATAGACACCAAAATCAGTTATTTGTTCTAACTGTTTTGTATTAAATATTGGTCCATCAACACATATTCGCCATCCTGTCGGATCTACTGCACAATAACTGCATACTCCAAAACCACATCGCATATATCTATCAGC
>DAOVRE010000213.1 GCA_030628305.1 Candidatus Heimdallarchaeota archaeon
GACACTGAAATAAGCTAAATGTGTGCAATATTTCACAGATGTGAGAAACACTAATATTCTTCTCTTTTCTTTACTTCATTGTTGAATTATGACTTTAGTGATTAAACGTAAGGCTTCCATTGAACGAGAGATCTCCAGAATTCATGAATTAGGGTTAGATGGGGAAGATACCTTGAAAGCAATGTGTAATCTGGTAACAGCTCTTCTAAAACTACAAAAAGGAGAAGACAGTGCAAAACTACGCAAAATAGTTGATTCTACTGAAATAAAGTGAAAAGATTGATGTCTAATGATCCGGAAAAAAATACTGATAGCATACTATACACGCACAGGAAATACTGAGAAATTAGCAAACCAAATAAAGAACTTTGTTGGTGGTAATCTTTTCAAAATTGAGACTGTTGATGAATATCCCCCCAGTTATCAAGAAGTTCTGAAAGTAAGTAAAGTTGAAATTGACAATCAGTACAAACCACCCATAAAAGGTTCAGTAGAAAATATAGACAAATATGATATTGTTTTTGTTGGTACTCCTAACTGGTACGGTACAATGGCTCCACCAGTCGCAACATTTCTTTCCTTGCATGATCTATCAGAGAAAACAATTATTCCTTTTGCAACACATGGAGGTGGTGGAGAAGCTCGATGCTTGACTGATATTAAACAAATGAGTTCTCAAGCAACTGTTTTAGAAGGAATAGCAATCTATGGTTCACAAGCTGAGACTGCAAATAATAAGATATCAATGTGGTTAAACGAACTGCAAATATTCCGCAATTAATTTAGTTTTATAGTGATCACATCATTCTAACAATGGAACATACCCTTATGGAGGGAGATCCATACTGTTCTAGAGTATTACATGATACTAGAATAGACTATGATTTACGACATCCTCCAAAGGAGTTCTGGGATAATTTTAAACCTGGAAAAGAAGAAGAAGCAATGGAATATTACAAAAAATAAATCGAACAGTCAAGTAAACGTTTTATCTTACATATCACGCCTCTTTAATATGTATAACAAAGTTGCAGGTTTTTGCTCCACTAATTATTGATTGAATTAATTCAACTTTGATAGGCTTTTCAAGAGCAGCTTCAAAAAATTGCTTGTGAAATTCAGTGGAGCACTGACAATATGTTTTGTTTTTGAAAGGTATTTTAGTTTGCTTTACTTGTCCACAGAAGCATCTGTTGAAAATTCCAATTATTGTATTAGCATCTTTTAATCTGTATTCTATTTCTCCTTCTTTCACTTCATAATTACTAGCTTTTTCTAGAAAATCTTCCATAGATTTCGATTCATTCATCAATCTCTTTGCAGTTTTTCTCCTCCCCTGACCACAACATTTCTGACCACAATATTTCATGATTTCTATAGCTTTTTCACTCCCTACTCTTTTTTTTAATCTTTCTACAGCGGAAGACCACCATGCAGCTTTTTCAGGAGCTTTGAATGAAGAATATTCATCAGAGTCTTGCATTATCTCAAACAGCAACTCTTCTCCAAGATCTTTTTCAATAATCTTGACAAATCTTCCGATTCTTCCAGTTTTTGGAATATTCGCACTTTCCATAATTTAAAACTCATTTCTTTTCTTTTAAATCTAACTTAAAATAATTTAAGTAATGTTATAAATATCTAGTCGTTGTTCTTCTTCGAATGTTTATGTCTAACTTAAATGAAACCTAAGAGCAAGAAAAGAAAAGATTTCAACGTTTAATACTAATAACAATATCGCTGATATTAGTTTTTGTTGCTCTAATTATTACTGGTTACTTCTTACATAATACTGATCTTTTAGTTTTCTTTATAGTAATTATTATTTTATCCTGTCTCTTTCTCGCAATATTAGGAGCTGAGAGAATTGAAATGTTTCATAGATTTAAGATAATTCATGAATGAACCTTTTATTAGCTAATTTACTAATTGAATAATCATGAGTTAGAACAGATTAAGCAAGTTTGTTTAACCTAACTTCTAATGTTTATCAGAAATCCATTCTATAAAACTTATATACTAATGTCATCTATTATTAGTTTGCATATCTTATTTAATACATAAGGAGCAAAGAAAAAATGGCAATCAATGAAATCGGACAACAAATAAAATCTATTTACACATGGATCTGGTTAAATGTTTTCCTTTTCTGGTTAATATTTCCAATGTTTGTGCTTTTAATTAAATGGTTTAATTTAGCTAGCATTACAAAGGCACAAAATGATCCTGGATTAACAGAAGCTGGTGATAAACTATTCTTGTCTCTAGTACTACTTTTGCTTCCATTTGGTATAACACAACTAATAGCTGTGATATTCTTTATATCGTACTATGGCAAAATGGAAGCTTGGGCTGGAGCAAACAATAGAGGTGTAGCAGCTACTGGTTTTGGTCAAGTTAAAACAGCTATGATTTTGAACATAATTCCCTTAGGAATAACTCAATTTATTGGTTTGATTATGTTCTTAATTGGTTTTCCAAAAGCTGGAAACGGCATGTTATAAATTTTTTGAACACTTTTTCTTTTTATTCTTTTTTTCATAATCTGTTTTTTCATAATGTTGAGGGAAAAATTAAATAAATTGTAAACGGTTGTTTTAATGTAAATTATTTGTAACTGTGGATACACATGAAAAGATTATCAAATCAACCAAGAGCTTTTGTTAGAGGAATTTTCTGTGTTTTGATAATACTTTTAGGAGTAAGCATTTTACAAATAATAAATACAAGGTCTACTATTAACTCATCTGATTTTCAAGTTAGTTTCTCATTGACACCACATGACCCAATATCAATTCTTTGTGATAGTGATTTTGGTCCTTCAAAATATAACTTTCCTGGTTCTGGTGTAGAAAAAGATCCCTATATTATTACGGGATATAGAATTACATCAACTCTCTCCTCTGGTATTCATATTTCTGATACAACGAAATATTTCATTATTCGTAATTGCCATGTTAACACAAACTGTTCTGGAATTTATATCGGTGACGTGGCTGATGGCACAGCAATTGTCATTAACAACATATGTAACAATAACAACATAGGCATCTCTCTTGATAATTCTGATTTCTGTATCCTTTCTTACAATCTTCTACAAGAAAATGAAAATTATGGAGTACACTTATTTTCTAATTCTGATAACAACATCATTCACCATAATACCTTTGTAGACAACAATCTTGGTGGTACTTCCCAAGCTTTTAATTATGGATCAGCTAATACTTGGTATGATGTTGAAACACTTGAAGGAAATTGGTGGTCAGATTGGTCAGGAACAGGAAGTTATTCAATTGATGGTCCTTCAGGATCAATCGACCCTTACCCTCTTAATGAATCTGTTATAGACAATGATTCTCCACTTATTGTTGACATTACCCACTCTCCCTCTACACCCTCAGAACTAGATACTATTACTATTAACGCTACTGTTACTGATGCTTCAGGTGTGCAAAGTGTTACTCTCCATTATAGGATTAATGGTGGAGTATGGATAGAAGTAAATATGACCCACATAAGTGGTGATCTTTACAGCGTAATTATTGGTTCTTTTTCAATTAGTGACACTATCGAATACTACGTTAGTGCTGTAGATAATTCTACTAACCACAATGAAGCCATCAATGACAACTCTGGTTTATATTATTCATTTACTGTTTCTGTAGTTATACCAGAATTTCAACTGTTATCTCTTCTCCTCCCCATGATAACTTCTCTATTTTTGGTCTTTGGTTTAGTAGTCCTACAACGAAGAAGAAAATAATTCTCTTCCTTCTTTTTTCTTTAACTCATAATATAACCTCTCAAGATGGTACTCCATCTACTTTCTATGCATGAATTAATATTAAATTAATTAAAGCATTTTAAAATTTGAAGATGGCAAGATATTAAAGTGTTCAAATAGTAAAAAATAATGTCAGAATATTTAATCAAAAGTTATGAGAAAGGTTTTGAAAGAAACCAATCAGAAATTAGTTATAAATCCTTTCTTCTCGCTAAACGTGATTGTACAAGAATCTGGCACTATTCTAATATTTAAAAACTATTCTGCATATTTAGATTTGAGATGAATAAAAAGGATGATC
>DAOVRE010000164.1 GCA_030628305.1 Candidatus Heimdallarchaeota archaeon
AAAAAAGTATATTTCTGTCATCAGTTGTTCGATTATCTGACATATTCTTTGCAGTTATTGCTAAAACAAGTAATCTTTCAATAGGATCCTTTAATTTTGATATAATTGCTTTCTGATTATTTGAACTCGGTGATTCGAGGATATATTCTTCAAATTCTCCTTCCTCTAGCTGACTTTCTGTCTCTTTACTGAGTAAGCTCGTAAACTTATGAATTGGACTGTATGTTTGTACTCTTTCATCAGGATTATATCTTCTCATTCACTTAACCTACCTCATTTGCTTAATAAGTTCAAGAAACTGTCCTATCATCTCTGAATAATTAAGCTCTCCTTTATCAATCATCCAATGATAAATTGCATCAATTTCATTTATTGAAGTCTTAAAATCTTGTCCATATCCCATCATAGAGATTTTGAACGATAACTCAAAAAATTGAGCCATTTTTGCTCTTACAGGGTCATTATAACTCTCGAAAATATCTTTTATACGAGCTATTTCCTCGGTTAAGTCAAGACTATCTAGAAGCTTACTATCTTTCATACTGGTGCCTCCTACCATTCCCAAAATACCTAGAGTTTTTGCTGAATGGAGTTGGAGTAATGCAGGTAAGTATATGAAAAATGTTACTGCTTCATCATATTCCAGCTCTTGTGATAGAAAGAATCTCCTTGCTTTTTCAAAAGAACTAAAAGATTTTTTTGTATCTCCAGTTGATTGATAGAGACCAGCTAATAATCTCATGATTTTTGCTGATAATTCTTTATTTTCAACGCTGGATGCTGTTGATAATAATCTTTCTCCTTTTTCAATTGCTTCAGAAATAGTTATTTCTTCTGATCTCAACTGGAGTTCAATTCTGTGAGCATTAAACATTAGAGGATGCATATCTTCAGGTTGGTATCTATTCAGATATTCATCAATGAGTCGTATAGTCTCTTGTGGTTCCTCTACAAATTGTGATAATATTATTTTTTTCTCAAAAGCTGACCTTTCAAAAGGAGTTGATTCAAAGAATTTGTAAGCTTCCTCTATATTTGAATAAGCTTCCAAAACTTTCCCTTCTTCAGCATCGATTTGAGCTTCTAATACCTGCAATTCATAATAATAGGGATCATTTCCAATTTTCTTTGCTTTTTCTCGTAAAAACTGAACTGTTTCTCGCGCATCTTCTAATTTATGGTATATAATTTGAAGCTGTGCTTTTGTTTGCCAATATCGAAAGAATATCTCTGGACTTGATTCCATCACCACATCTTGATCAAGCTTTTCTAGACACTTTTCTCCTTCTATATAATCGCCATAAGCAAAATAAGCTGTTGCAAGTTCAAGAGTTATTTTATAGTATTCTTCAATAAGTAATCTTTCTTTTGTCTGTTCTGATAATTCTAAAAGAAGATCAATTGCTTGATTTTTTAATCCTAAAATAGTGAAACATCTAGCGATTTTTAATTCTGTACCTCGTAACTCTTTTTCTTTCCCATCAAGATAAAAAATCTCTCTAGCTTTGAGATACCAATGAAAGGCTTTTTTAAAATTGAATTGAGTGAAAAATTCATCACCTTTATCTCTATCAGAGCTCATAATTTAGCTTCCAATTATCTTATAGGTGTTTCTTCTATTTAAACCCTTAAAAAGCTGTTTTTTGTTCGAAATCAAAAATGTTCTGTTGCTAGTAAATGAAATATCGCTAGCGGATATGAAATAAAATATAAACTTAAAAAACAAATTCAAACAATGAACGACTTCTCTCAATATATGCTTCAAGCAAGAAAAGATGTTGAAAGTTGTATAGAAATATGGGTCAATATTTTTGAAGAAAACTATAATGAAAGAATTGAATATATGTATTCTAAAGGGTCTGCAACTAAGGAATGGGAAAGTCTAATAGATTATGTTCCTATCATTAGTGATGTTGATATACACATTAAAACTCACGATGATGTAACTCTTTTCGAGGATTTAACTGATGCTTTTATCAGCTCAATAGGAGTCTCACAAACCTATGAAGACCTATTTGTAGAGAAGAACCCTAATCATCTTCATATCCCACGAACACAGATAGTAAATATCAGTGACATAAAGAATTCAGAATCGTTCATTTTCCCAAAAGTAGAAAATGTTAGAGTTTTAATGGGAAAATACCCTAAATTCGAGGATAAACCTGTAGATTTTATTAGAAGAATTGATCGGTTTAATTTGATTGAACAAGAAGATTTTCTCGCAACACTTCCTAAAACTATTATTGATCGTACTGGTCTTGACCTTTGGACTTTGATTAGAAGGATGGTTTGGAGAGTATCTCCTACTCCAATAAGGCTACTTAGTCAAACTCATGAAGAACCTTTGGATCTCTGGAAAATGAATAGAACCACTTTAGTGGAAGTTTTAGAGGATAAAGGATATGAACAAATTGCCGAGAATTATCAAGATTATTATTATGAAGGTTGGATGGTCTTTTTGGAAGGTTTCAGTAGTTCTGATAACATGCGCAGAATTATTTCTTTAGGTTTTGAAATCATAAAAGACTGTATAGATGAAGTGAAAAAAATAGGTATTTAAACAATGTCAAGTTGAATGAATTCAATCAATTTTGCTAGATTAATGAATTCTTCTGTACCAATAATTCCTTGGTGTTTTTTATGGTCATATCCGAAAATGTTCTTTGCATCACGAAAATTGTTAAACCAATACTCTAGATGCCGTAATTTTTCAGCTTCATCTTGAATAAGAGTTGCTTTCACATCTAATTTTCTGAAACCTTTTTGAATTTTGAATATGTGATCTTCTGTCGCTAAAATATTTTTTAACCAATCAGCTTTCATTCCTCTTGGGCTATATAGAGTGAGTTTATCAGCATAGAATCGTCGACAAAGAACAGGTTTTATTCTTCTCTTACCAGTTTTTCGTCCAGTAGTTTGAATTAAAATCATTACTCTTCCTAATCCAAAAAGAGGAAGAAAGTATATTCTATACAAAAAAATAAAAACGCGATTTAGTCTCCTTTCAAATTTAGTGAAAGTAGGTTTTCTTTCTTGATGCCTATAAACAATAGATCCTTCAGAAGGAAGTATATTAACCATCAAGAACTATCTATATTGCTCTTACTTATATTTTGTGAATTTGGTATTGAAATTAGAATCTATGCACTTGAGCTTTAAGTCCTAATTCATCTACACACTTTTTCATTTCCTTTTCAGTTAACTGTCTATTTAATCCAGAATAAGCAGTTACAGCTGCCTCTAGAACATTGGTCCCAAATGATCTACCTTGAACCCTTGGAGTTGTTGTGATTACAGCTGCTACACCTCTATCTTTCAAACTGTCGATATCCTCAGCCGTTGTTGTATTTGTCAGGATTATCTTGTTATCCAAATTATCTGGTGCATACTTCTTTGTGTACAAATAATCTCCAGCAATCACTGTAGCTCTCTCATAGAATTTTTTATACTTCGGTTTTCTTACATCTTGGCTTGAACCGGTCGGATATATCCAGCTCATAGGCATTCTTCTAACAAATGGTAATACGATACTTGCTAGCAAAGGAACTTTATCTAATCCTTTTACTGCAATAGGTAGGCCTAATCCGAACATAAAATCACCACAGGTTATTTCTAGTCCAACATCAGCTAGTGAACAAGCCATCTCCCACCTGTCGACTGCAGTAGACATGAAAGCGGTTTTGGGTTCATCTTCAAAAATATCTTTTATTTGGTCATATGATTCTTGCATTGAGATTCTTTCAATAGTTTTTTTGATGCCAGTTCCATCAACAATAGGTGTTTTTTTAATGCCAGAGATCAACCTATCAGCTTGTTTTACTCGGTATACTTTATCGCCTGTATGAAAAGCAAACATGAAACCACCTGCACCAAAACAATCAACTGTTCCATCTAATTCTTCAAATCGCTGCTTGCACAGTTTTGCATCACCATCAACACCCTCTCTACTCATCTCGATCTTTACATTACCTAATTGCAAAATTCCTTTGTGATCTCTAGAACTACTTCCAAGAGATACTGAAACCACTTTCTTCATAATTACCACAGATTACAACATAAACTATTTGAATCTAATTTAAACGTGGCAACTTGTTTATATAATATCAGCTGAAAAGCAGCAATATTGGATGAAATTAGGCTAATTATCACTTGAATCTGCTTATCAATTCATTTGGGTGAGTTTCAAAAAGTTGTTCGAAGTATTTTTCTGGAATACCTGCTCCTCTTGCAGTTGCTTTAGCTTTTTTCACAGAGAGGAAATCTCTAGGGGAATGAAAATCTGAATTCACTATCAACTTAGCTCCTGCCTCTAAAGCAAATCTAGCAACTCTTCCATTGCCTAAATCATGTCCTCCTCTTGTAGTTATCTCCAGATAGACATCATTTTCTTTTGCTTTTTCAGCTTCTTCAAAGGATAAATTTCCTGGATGAGCTAAAATGTCTACATCTGGACATGAAACAGCTGCTAAGTTGGTTCCTTCAGCTACTGGTTCAACAATTGTTTCTCCATGAACAACAACTAAACAATTCTTTTCCTTAGCTTTCTTTGCAAGAATAGGAATACGGTAAGGAGGTACGTGAGTTATTTCCACACCAGGAATATAGATGATTTCATCTTGAAAATCTTCTTGCAAATTAATTAAACTGTTGATAATAAAATCGATATTAGAAGAATCAACATGATCTGTTATTGCCATAGCATAGAAACCGTTTACAATAAACCTACGAATCTGTTCTGCTGGTGGAAGAACACCATCAGATAAGAAAGTAT
>DAOVRE010000007.1 GCA_030628305.1 Candidatus Heimdallarchaeota archaeon
AAGAAACGCGCTTCATCCGCAGTGATTCCCATTGCTGAAAAGATAACTGCAAATTCTTCTTCAGTACCAAGAACTTTAGCTTGACGAGCAATTTGAGCTGCAAGCATATTGTGAGGAAGACCACTCCCACTGAATAATGGCAGTTTTTGCCCTCTAACCAGTGTAAGAAGCGTATCAATTGTGCTGATACCTGTTTCAATAAACTCATTAGGATATTGTCTTGCTGAAGGATTTATAGGAGCTCCATTAACATCTAATATCTTCTCAGGAACTATATCACCACCACCGTCTATTGGAGTACCTCTTCCATTGAAGACTCTCCCTAACATTTCTTTGCTTACACCTATTTGCATGGTCTCCCCTAAGAATCTGCAGATTGTGTCTTTTGTCTCTAAACCTGCTGTTCCTTCAAAACATTGAATAACCGCTAAATCCTTAGAAACATCTAACACTTGCCCTCTTCTTCTTTCTCCCTTAGTTGTTTGGATTTCAACCATCTCTCCATATGAAACACCACCCATCCCTTTCAAACCAACAAACATTAGAGGTCCAGAAACTTCTGTTACTGTTTTGAATTCTCTTGCTTCGTATGTCTCTTTTATTGTCATCATTATCACCTACTTACTTGTCTTCCTCCATTCCAAATTGTTGAGGTGTTAGACCATCAATTTCTTTCATCAGTTCATTTAAGCTAGTTTCGATTTCGCTTCTGTCAATATATTTCATTCTAGCAATTTTGACTACTGCACCATGATTGAAGATGTCTGAAACTATTGCACCCTTTTTGTATAAATCTGATGCTTTTTCATAAAATCGAAGGATGGTTTTTAGCATGAGGTATTGTTTTTCAAGACTACAGAAACTGTCTATTTCATGGAACGCATTTTGTTGCAAGAAATCTTCCTTAATCATTCTTGCTATTTCCAAAACTATTTTTTCACTTGGTGGTAAAGCATCAGGTCCTACTAAAGCAACAATGTCTTGAAGTTCCTTATCCTTCTGTAAAAGAGCTAATGCTTCAGAACGTAGTTTTGGAAATTCACTATTTACATTTTCTATGTAATAGTCTTCTAATGCTGACCAATATAGAGTGTAACTTAATAAGTAGTCAATAGCTGGAAAATGTCTTCTGCTTGCAAGATCCTTTGATAAGGCCCAAAAAACTTTTACTATACGCAATGTGTTCTGTGTTACTGGTTCACTGAAATCCCCACCAGGCGGACTAATTGCTCCTACAACAGTGATACTTGATTCCCTTGGGTTCGAACCTAGAGTTAATACTCTTCCTGCTCTTTCATAATATTGGGCAATTCTTGAAGCGAGATACGCTGGGAATGATTCCTCCCCTGGCATTTCCTCTAAACGACCTGAAATTTCTCTCATAGCTTCGGCCCATCGAGAAGTGCTATCTGCCATCATTGCAACATCGTAACCCATATCACGGAAGAACTCAGCCAAAGTGATTCCAGTGTACACACTTGCTTCACGAGCAGCAACTGGCATGTTCGAAGTATTTGCAATCAATATTGTTCGATCCATCAACGGACCACCTGTATATGGATCTACAAGTTTTGGAAACTCTCTGAGAACATCAGTCATTTCGTTACCTCTCTCGCCGCAACCTACGTAAACAACAATTTTTGCATCAGACCATTTTGCAAGTTGATGCTGACTAACTGTTTTTCCTGTTCCAAAACCACCTGGAATTGCACCTGTTCCGCCTTTTGCAATTGGAGCAAAAGTGTCGAAAATTCTTTGTCCAGTGATTAAAGGAATATTTGCAGGCAATCTTGCATGAAATGGTCTAGGTTGTCTAACTGGCCATTCATGATAAAATTTCAAATCTATTTTATCCCCGCTAGGAGTTGCAATAGTTGCTGAAGTATCATCAATTGTATAATCTCCTCTCTTTGCTATAAACTCTAATTTTCCTTTTATATTTGGTGGGACTAAAAGCTTAAAGTCGACTGTTGGAGTTTCAGGGATCTCGCCTAAAATATCTCCTCCTGTAACTTTGTCTCCAACTTTTACTGAAGGTTCAAAATCCCACATTTTTTTATGATCTAAACCAGGAATCTCGATACCTCTTGCAATAAAATCTCCCGATTTCTCTTTAATGACCGGCAAAGGTCTTTGAATCCCATCAAAAATCTGTCGAATAAGACCGGGTCCTAATTCAACTGACAACGGTGCATTAGTCAGATAAACAGGTTCTCCAGGCATTAAACCTTCAGTACTCTCATAAACTTGAACTGTAGCTAAGTCACCTGTTAATCTGATGATTTCACCTACTAACTTCTCTTCACCTATTCTTGCTACATCGTAAAGTTTTGATCCTAACATATTAGAAGCCTGGACTACGGGTCCCGCGATTCTATCTATAATCCCAATTTGTTCAGAACTAGCCATGGTTATGTTCCTACTATCCTTTTCCTACTCAACTATTAGCTTCCTTTTTTTAAGTTTTATTACATCTCCTTATTTGCTTTGGAATGCTCTTAAAATGAAAACTAAAAGAAGAGAACAGATTTAGCTTAATCTTTGTAATGCATCCTGAACAAGCCCCATACCCTTAGTCATAATATCACTTGCATTTTTCTCAGTTTTAGCTTCAGCGAATATTCTGAAAATAGGCTCTGTTCCAGAAGGTCTAATTAATACCCAACCTTCATCATCGATGAGTTTCACTCCATCCATACTTATGAGTTCAACATTTTCTGGGACGGTTGCAACAATGTGATCCATTACCTTCTTTTTTAATTCATTTGGGCAGGATAATTTGTTTTTCTTCTGAAAATATTCAGGCAATTCTAGTACCAAATCACTGAAAGTTTTTTCAGTTTCTGCCAATATATTTGCCATCAGAGCCGCAGCCATCGCACCATCTCGTACGCTTTGATGTAATCCATAAAATAACCCCCCATTCTCTTCTCCCCCTAGAAGACTGTTCCTGGATATCATTTCTCTACTTACAAAAATACAACCTACTGGAGTCCAGATTACCTTTCCTCCCATCGCATCAGCAATATCAACAACTGCAGATGACGAGCTAACAGGTGTAACAAATTGTTTGTTTTCATGATTACTCATAAACCATTTTTCAAACAAAGCTATAGATTTATCTCCAAAGAAAATAGTGCCCTTTTCATCTCCAAATATTGCTCTATCTGCATCTCCATCATGTGCTACTGAGAAATTGCATTTGCTTTGCAAAGTGATTTTACTCATTTCAGTTAGTTTTTCTGGGTTAGGCTCTGATCCTCTTCCTGGGAACCTTCCATCTAAATTACCATTAACTGTAATTACTCTCACTCCAAGTTGTTTAAGTAATTCTGGAGTAATGACACTCCCAGCTCCGTTTCCAGTATCAACTACAACAGACATCTTTTTCTTTTGTATGTTATCTATGTTTACTAATTGTATTATTTGATTAATGTATTCCTGTTTAAGATCCATTTTTGTGACTGAACCATTTTCATTCCAAGGAGTACAGTTAAATTGCTCTTTCTCAAAAATTTCTTCAACTTTAAGTTGTTTTCTTATATCAATTTCAATTCCATCATCGTCTATGATTTTGAGACCGTTAAATTGAGGGGTGTTGTGACTTGCTGTAACCACTATTCCCATGTTTGTTTGTAAATGTTTTACTGCAAATTGAACCAAGGGAGTGGGAACCACACCTAAATCTATTACTTCTATCCCACTTGCAAGGAAACTAGAAATGACATTGTTTTTGATAAAAGGACTACTAAGCCTGGAATCTGTTCCTATGATTACAGTTCCCTTATTTATTAACATTGAAGCTATAGCAGAAGACATTTTTGATATAAATTCCGGTGTAATTAAATCACCAATAATGCCTCTTATCCCGTTGGTTCCAAAATATTTCATATTCATTACATCACAGAACAAATCTCATGTTATAACATTTTCTAATTTCATCCTAATAAGAATCAAACAAGAAAACATAGAGATAGAACAAAATCTTTTAAAAACTACACCGTTGGAATATCTTAACGACACGAATTAAAGATGGTCTTTACTATGAGCGTTGACTTTCTAAAAACCATAAGAGAAACAGAAAGAGAGTGCGAACAAGATATCAAGAACGCCGAAACTACTAAACAAAATGCTTTAATGGAAGCAGAAAAGAAAACAGTTTTGAAAATTCGAGATATCGAAATTCAAGCTAAAGAAGAAGCTACTAAAATTTTGTCTGGTGTAAAAGATAGAGTCGAAAAAGAATACGTCAAAATGCTTAATTTATTCGAAGAAGAGCAAAATGAGTTAAAAGCTAAAGCAAAAATACAAGAGAAAAAAGCAGCTGACTTTGTCTTAGAAGAAATAATGTAAAACATTGACAGTGATTCCAATGAGTACTCCTCAAAGAACAAAAATCGTAAGCGTAGGCGATGAAGAAACATCTATGGGCTTTAAATTAGCAGGAATATCAGAGGTTTATACTGAAGAACCTGAAAAATCTGGTTCTATCTTGCGTTCTCTTGCCGATGATCCTGAGATAGCTGTTCTTATTATCACTGAAGAAGTGGCAAAAGCGAATGTTGATGTTATAAGAAGAATACGCATTCATCCCTACCCTGTTATCGTTGAAGTTCCAGGTAAGAAAGCAAAATATGATAGTGCCGAGGATAAAGTTCGTGCATTGATCAAAATGGCTTTAGGTATTGACATAGAAATGTAAAAAAATATATACTTAGTTTTCTATATTAAAAAGAGGAAAAACCAATGAATGACAAATTTGTTGGAGTGGTAATGATTATCAGCTCTTTAGGTGTGATGGTTTTTATGTTTATATGGACCATTATCCTTCCGATATTAGATGAACAGTTTCTGTTCAAAGCCTATATGGCTATTGCAACTGTATTATTTAGTGCAATCTTTGTTTTAACAATGTTAACCGTATGGATTGGTTTAAATTTTCTAAAGAACCGAGCTCCTAAAGAAGATATATCTGAACAAAAAATTGAAATTAAACAATAATGGTGAATCTATATGATTGGTGGAAAAAGACCTATGTCACCTCGTGAAGCTAAAAGAATGCAAGCGAGAATGAGACAAATTGAATTAGAAGATGTAGAAGAAGTAATTATTCGCTTTGCAGACAAGGAAACGGTGATTTATACTCCTTCTGTTAGGAAAGCTTTTATTCCTGGTATGATGGATTCTGATACTTGGCAAGTTGTAGGACCTGGTATTGACCGTCCTCGAGGTAGCGAATCTGGTGCGACTGCCGGTGTTAATATCAACGAAGCAGATGTAGAACTGGTTATGGCCCAAACAGGTGCATCAGAAGAAGCGGTTCGCAAAGCCCTAGAAGAAGAAAACGGCGATTTAGCTGGAGCCATTGTAAAACTAAAAACAAAGAAATGAAGATTTATTTCTTTTCCCCTATTCCCTTTCTAGTATCTACTGCAACACCAATATTCATCTGTAACATCAGCTTTCCAGGCATTTTTGCTATTCCGATCCCAATAAATTCGTCTTGGTGATTAACAATTAGTACTTCTTCCTTAGGGGATATTTTTTCATCGGCTTCTAAAACGTGTTTTGCAAAGACAGATTTACTTTTTCTTATGAAAGATTCTATGTCTTCAATTATCTTTACTCTCATCCCTAGTTTGTTTTCATATAATTTTTCTCCCCCAGCAATGGAAAGTATAAGAAAGCCATCACGAACACGAAAAGAGCATAATCTATCGCCGTTTAAATACACAATTTTTATCCTTTTTGTGCCCCTAGAACGTTCAACCATTATATCTTTAGGAAACAATACATCGCCTGCCCCCCTTCCAAATTGAAAATCGGCTATTCCCTTTAATTGCCTTATGTCATAAAGTGTTGGTTTCTCCGATCTAGGCATGTTATGTAGACTGTTTGTATTAGTAATAAAAATTGTTATTGGCAAGAAGTAGTTATTTCTAATATTTGTCAACAAAGATATCCGAACATAAATGATACAATCTTGATGAATATTTTTTAATTTGCCTAATCTCTTTTACTTCTATTTTGTATCCGGATTCATTTATGGCTTGTTTAACAATCTCTATTGGTTGTTCTAAATTATCTCGGGGCGCTAGACTGTGATAGTGTATCCACCCTTGATTTTCTATTGCTTCTAAGGCACATCGAAACTGTTTGTAATCGATGTCAAAGTACCCCATTAACACTCTAGTTGCAAAGTTTTTCGGTGTACTAGTTCTATTATTTCCATAGATTGGAAAATATCTATTACTTACTTTGTTTACCGCAACATTTTGTTTTAGAAAATCAAACGCAATTTGATTCCATTCAATGCCATAAACTCTAATAGACGGTCTATTCACAACAATAGGCAAGGATAAATTTCCAATACAAGCAAACATATCACAAATAATTTCGTTATCACTCACTGCTTGAATTAAGTGATTTCTTTCATTCTTATTCCCTGGAGAAAACGTGACCGATTCCAAATCTATTTTGAAAATAGTATTAAATTCTTTGTGGGAAGTTTTTGTCCTTTTTTCTCCAGCGACATGCGTAATAACTGGTTTTCGATAAGGTGAAATGGTGTCTAATTGCTCTACAACTATCTTAACTTGAGGATCAATTGAGATTAATTGCTCCCCTATCGTTCTTTTGTAGTCATCTATCTTCGGATTTAGGTGTCTAATAACTGCAATATCTCCTATAACAGCATACCCAGAAGGTAGTTTATCTAGTAAATCTTTGGGTATCTTCCCCTTTAGTGATTCTTGAAGTTTCTCTTTGAATTTCATTAAACCTAAAGAATCTTTTAACACCAATTTTTAATATTATCCTCTCTTTCGTATTACTAGAAGAAGAATGTTACTACAAGCAAAATTGAACCAAGACTTTGCATTAATAGTAGAAAAAGAAGGTAATTCTCTATACAGTCAAGGTTGGTATGGTCAATATACAAACAAGAATCACTTGAAATTAGATCCCTATGAGACTGTAATTCTCCTAGAAAGAGGTAGAATTGAAGTAGTAGAATCAAATGACGACATCCTATCTCTCTCTGAAGTGGTAGCATTTTTCTCAAATAACATCCCAAATTTTCTCGTTCATTATCTTCTCTATAAAGACTTGCGCGGAAGAGGCTATGTTATAAAACGCCATTCGAAGAACAATAAATACTTCGAACTCTACGAAAGAGGTGCAACTCCTAAAAATGCAAAACATTTAGCATTAGTAGTTCCCATGGTTGAGGGTGTTTTGTTTGACATAGACAGCATTGATCAAATTGTCTCTGAATCAAAATCAATTAGTAAGCAGTTGATTTTTGCAGTTATTGACAGTTTAGGGGATGTTTCTTATTACAGTGTAAGTGAGCTGGAATTCCCTGATCTTACTGAACAAAAGGAGATTTGACGAAATGAAATACACACCTGATACAAGCGTAATAATAAATGGCCAGTTTTTAAAATACCTTTCAACACAAAAAGACGTTGAAACAATCGTCCTTTCGCGTGTTGTTTTAGCTGAAATAGAAAATATGGCAAATCAAGCTAAAACAACAGGGATGGTAGCCTTAGAAGAATTACAATCTATGAGAGATTTCTGTGCAAAGAATGGTTTCAATATACTTATTGATGGTTTTAGACCAACAGGTAATCAGATACGAGGGGCTCCATCAGGAGAATTAGATGCACAAATTAGAGAGTTGGCACAAGAGCATCAATCTATGTTAGTTACTTCTGATAGAGTGATGGCAGAAATTGGGAAGGCTGAAGGGCTTATTGTTGAATATCTTAAGCAAGCTACCAGAAGTATAGGTAAGAAAATTGAAGATTACTTTGATGAACAAACGATGTCAATCCATTTACGAGAGAAAAATCCTCCATTAGGAAAAAAGGGAAAACCTGGAGATTTTGAGTTAGTTAGCTTGTCAGATGAGGAGATTCTTACTCGAGAATATCTCGAAGAACTAGCTAAAGATGTTATAGAGAGAGCAACTAGAGAAGAAGACAGCTTCATAGAATCTGATAGATTTGGTACTTCTGTAATTCAACTAAAGAATACCAGAATTGTGATTATTCGTCCTCCTTTTAGTGATGCAATGGAAATAACAGCAGTAAGACCAATTCTAAAACTCACACTAAAAGATTATAAATTGGATTATAAATTACTCGAAAGAATTGAGAAAAAAGCTGAAGGAATCATTATTGCCGGACCTCCTGGAGCTGGGAAAAGCACATTTGCTACAGCGGTTGCTGAGTTTTATGCTGACAAAGGTAAGATTGTAAAAACATTTGAGAATCCTAGAGATTTGCAAGTTGATAACAGGATAACACAAATGTCTGGTTTTGAAGGGGATATCTCTGCTTCTGCAGATTTAGTTCTTCTCATGCGTCCTGATCATGTTATTTACGATGAATTAAGAAAAACAAAGGATTTTGAAACTTATTCAGATTTGCGTTTGGCAGGGATTGGTTTGTTGGGTGTAGTTCACGCAACACAAGCAATAGATGGTATTCAACGATTTATTAAACGAGTAGACTTGGGCATTATCCCTTCTATTGTTGACACCATTATTTTTATTGCAAAAGGAGATGTTGCAAAAATTTACACTCTTTTTATGACAGTTAAAGTTCCAACAGGCATGACCGAAAAGGATCTAAGCAGACCAGTGATACTCGTAAAAGATTTCCTCACAAATAAACCAGAATATGAAATATACACTTTTGGTGAGCAAATAGTTGTTTCTCCAATTAGTAAATCTACAAGACGTTCAACGAGTGGGAAATCCATCTCATCAGTAACACCAGCAAGATTACAAAAGGTGCTGAAGAAATACTCTATTTATGATTTCAATTTTAAATTCGAACCTCCAAATTCATTATCCCTCTTCGTTTCAGACAAAGATAGACCACGTGTAATAGGAAAAAATGGAAAAAGGATTGAAGAAATAGAACAAAAACTTGGTTTATCAATAGATGTGAAAACCTTTGGGGAAAAAGAAGAAAATGAAGAAGCGGAATATATCTTGGATGTTTATCCTACAAAGAGCAAGATGATCGTGGTGTTTCCCCCAACCTGTATTGGTGAGGACGTTTTGATTACAATAAATGGTGAGGTTGTGTTTCAACTGACTGTAGGAAAATCTGGAGAAATCAACATCGGAAAAGACACTGAAACAGGAAGAGCATTATCGGATGCTCATAAAAAAGGGGCAACAATTAGTGCTATTTTATGATTCTTCCCCTTCAGATCTCGTGAAGACTACTTCAGAAGGAGTGGGGTGTCCAATGATTATTCTATCGGCATCATCTGGAAATATTCCATTTTCAACTACTCCTGGGATTAATGTTATCTGTCTTTCCATTACGAACGGGTCATATGGTTCCTTGAAGTGAACATCGCCAATTATATTACCATTATCAGAAACCACAGGACCAATCTTCCCTGTACCATATCGTAGTTTAAATTCACCACCCAAATCAAAGATGGGTCTAATTATGGTATTTATGGCTTGGGGAAGCACTTCAATTGGGACAGGAAAACTATTTAGTTCTCTGGGAAATTTAGAAAAATCTGATATAACAATAAACTCTTGCGATGCTCGTGCCATAATTTTTTCCATTGTCAAAGCTCCACCTCCACCCTTTATAAGTACAAAATCATCTGTGATTATATCTGCTCCATCCACATAAATCTCTAATTCTGATTCTTCAATAAGTGACCCTGTTGGTAAACCTACTTTCGCTAGTTCAATCTGACTTTCGAGTGATGAAGGAATGCAAAGAATATCTAGCTCATCTTTGTCAACCAATTCAGAAAGAGCTTGAATAAAGAACTTTACAGTACTACCTGTCCCTATTCCAACTGTAAAATCGTCATAAATAAAGTCTTTAGCAGCTCTTACCGCTGCATTTATCTTCGAATTATCAATATTCTCTGTCATTCCAACATCACTTACTCTAACTGACATTAGAAAGAATTACTTGTAAAATCTTTTGTATTGAGAAAGGTAGTTAATGAAAATAAAATAAAAATGAGTTGAGAGGTTGAATTCATACTATCTCCTCTCGTTTTAGAATGGTAAAAGTGAAATTATTGTTGTTCACTCATGAATTTCTTAAGACGATCTAATTCCTTCAACATTTCTTTGCGTAGTGCTGCAATCGAAGTGCTCTTTGCGAACAAATCCCCTTCTCCTCCTTCTGGGGTTGAGGATGGTGTAATTGCTGGTGCTGGTGGTTTGGGTGTTGGCATACTAGGTGCTGGAATTGATGGTGTTCCTGTTCCAGACTTAGGTGCGGTTGGCATTGGTGGTGATGGAATTGCTGTTGGGGGTGGAATTTTTCCAATTGATGGTGGCATTGGCGGGCTTGGTGGAGCTGCAGCTGCTGAGGTTGGCATTGGTGGTGTTGGAGGAGCGATAGCTTCTTTCTTTTTCTTTTTCTCCTTCTTAACTTTCTTTTCCTTAACAGGTTTAGTTGGAGGAGCTGGAGGAGCAGTTGTTGGAATAGCTGCAGGAGTTTCTATTTTTTCTTCTCCCTTAATTTTACTGAGATAGTCTCCTTGCATTTTCTTTAGTTCTTGCTCTAATTGTGATACTTCTGCTTCTCTTGCAGTTTTCTCAATTTCACCTTCAATTTTTTTTACATCTGATGTGTATCTTACAGATAATCTTGTGAATATACTTTCACCAATTTCTTTCTTTTTGTGAGCATCTGACAATGCACGTTGCGCTCCTAAAAATTTAGCTTTTTCAATTTTTAAAATTGCAATCCTCTCTGCTGGTGGGATATCAGACGGCACAGGTCGATCTGTTTCCAAGTCCATATCTAGCAAAGTTGGTGAGTCTTTTTTCTTGTAAACTTTTGTTGAAATGGCTACTGCTATAGCAGATAAAATGAAAAATACTATTATCAAATATATAAGCATCTTAAGACCTGAATCGGTCATACTAGTTGGCCATAAATTATTGAACCACTCTGTAATTGTCATATTTTTACCTCTTGAAAATTTTGTTGACTATAATCTTTTTATTTCTTTCTCTGTCTATTAAGTATGAAATTATGGTTAATAAACTCTATTACTGTTGCCATGGCATCTGTGCTTTAATAGAGCTGAATTGCGATGCAAAATTTGTAGAATAAAAGAAATTTCACTTTGATTATTGTTCCTTTTTTGTTTCCAAAATTGCTTTTACTCTCTTAAGTCTGGAAAATGTTTCTCTTTCTTGTTCCTCAAGTGTGCTAGCAATAAAAGCAGCAATTGCCTTTAATTTTGGAATAAGTATATAATTTAATGCGTTAACTCTTCTCTTTGTTTTGTTGATTTCAGTTGCTAACTTTTCTAGTAACGTCATTTTTTCTGCAACAACCATCAATGTACGTAAGGATTTGCGAAAATGAACAATCGCTCTATCGAGTTGAGCACTTGAACTAGCTAACCCGTAAAAGATACCATCACTGTCTTTTTCTCCTTCTTCAACAATAAATCTGGGTGATTTTACTCCCATTATACTTACGGTTTGTGTTTTAATTTCTAAAACTGCTGGCGCATATTGTGCAAGATCCCGGATTTTATCTGGTCCTACAATCATTTCTGCTTTAGCTAGCGATTGATATGCGATTAATAGTTCATCTTCAAATTTCTTTCTCGCAACACGTACTTCATCTTTGATGGCATATAATTCAATGACTAAAGCATCCATTTTTTCTTTGAGGAGATCATGCCCTTTTTGAGCTAAACGGGTTCGGGATCTTGTATTCAGTAGCTCCATTCTAGTTGCGCTAATTGTACCAAATTCAGGAGTTGCCATCAAAAAAAACAGCGTTAATTACATTATATAGTTTTTGATTAGTAGAAGACAGAAAACAATTGTCTTTATTTGTGTTTAATGGAAAGACATTTTATCTTATACAATTTTCTTTACTAAAGCAGATAAATGTGACAAAGAATGGCAAATAGTGAAATCTTTGATAGAACAAAAGATTCTAATGAACTGGTTTTCCCAGGAACACGCTTAGCAGTAACAGAAGAGTTTATTGCAGGTCCTGGTACTTATTCAACAGATGATTACATCTATTCTTCAGTTGCAGGGCTTGTTATAATAGATTTAGGAAAACATGAAATTACAGTTATGCCTAAAGCTAAAATGACCCCTATTCCCAAAAACAATGCTATCATTCTTGGTAAAGTGGTGAATGTTTCACGTCAAGTAATCACTGTGTCAGTATTTTCGATTGAAAATCAAGAAATCTACCCATCATATACCATGGTTATACATATCTCAAGTATCTCTCGCGAATATTTAGAAACAATTGACGAAGCAATTTGTTTAGGCGATATTATACGTGCAAAAATTGTTGATTCAAAAACCATACCTATTCAAGGATCCTTAATCAGTTCTCAACTTGGAGTCATACAATCTAATTGCTCTATATGCGGAGCAAAGCTAAATAAAATTGGAAGAAATAAATTGAAATGTTCCAGATGTTCAAACATTGAAGGTAGAAAAACTGCAATTGATTATGGCAGTGGACATTTAGGGTATAAACTCTAAATATTATTAAACACTCTCTTGGTGATTATTTTGACTAAAGCAACTACAAAAGATGTACACATAAGTCTTTCAAATAAAGATCATCTTCAGTTCTTTATTGAGGTTTTGTCCAAAGCATTAGAACATGTAGAGTTTATCCTAAACTATAAACAAGGTGGGATAAAAGTTCGCCTTTTTGGAGAAAGAGAGACTGTGTTACAATCTGTCGAAACTGTAAAAACATTTGGAAAACTGATATCAAATTCTGTTACTCCTGATAATGATGGTTATTATTCTCATCATTTACGAATAATTCAGCAAATAAGTACAAAAATCATTTCTTTGGATAGTTTAAGTTCAGTTCTACAGTATTCTGGTGTGCCGTCATATCAAGAAGGTAAAGAATTAATCACAAAAGCAGATATGAATCTAGTTCAAAAGGTTCTCGGAGAATTGTTTGATATTCTCCAAAACATACCTTTAGATGTTAGATCACAAACTATGAAAAAAGTAGTTCTAACAGTTTCGTATTGTACAAATTATGAACCTGCTTTCATAATAAATCAAGGATTAGAATATGGTTTATTCAAGTATCAGAGAGAAACGTTAGCCATCACAGAACCTCCAGAAAAATGTATTGAGGATTTAATTGAAAAATTATCTTTAGAAAATATAAAAACCAAATATGACGTTTTTAGGAAAAATAGAAAATCCACTGATTTTCATCTCATCAGGTAAATAATGGTTTAAAACACAAGACTGATAAAATATATTAATTCGATAATAACAGAAACAGTTGAGGAAGAAAAATTGCAAATTAAAATAATAAAAAATGAAGAAGGGTATCTTAAGCTTAACATCACAGATACTGACCCACATACTTTATTCAATTTATTACGTGAGGAACTCTTAAAAGACGATAAAGTAGATTTTGCAGGATATTGGAGAAACGAATCTTTTTACGAATCACTTATATTCCAGCTCAGAATGAATAAGAAAACTGCTGATCCTATTCAAGCAATCAATGATGCCCTTGAACGCATTGGTGTTCATACAAAGGAATTCATTGATTTGTGCAAAGCTAAAATTGAGTAAACGTGGTGGTCTTTTTGGACTCACCTAATAGCCCCCCCTTAAATTTAAAAAACATCCTTTCTGATAACAATTTTGCTAAATTTGGTGATTCACTGGTTAACTTTCTTTATAATGTCGCTATTTTTGAAGCAACCAAGAAACTTCAAGGTGTAAAAGTCTGGGATCAAAGTCTCGCAGAAGCATGTAGAAATTCTCCATTAAGAAGTTACATGGGAGGAAGAAAAAATGCAGGGGAGCTAGGAGATGCCGTAGAAGCCTTTCTTGGTTTTTTGTATATTAAAAACTCTCTTGTGCTTCCTGAAATGATAACAACACTTTCACGCTTTATTCGTAATAATGTTCATCTGTATCAGAAAAACGAAAAAGAACTCTGTTCAGCAGCATTTTCACATTTGATAAATTATTATTGCAAGAAAAATGATATCTTAGTTAATAAAACAATTTAACATCATATCTTATAATTTTTGAAACTTTTACCAATCATATCAGCTAACCTAAGACATTCAGGAACCGAACTGGAATATGTTGAAATCTCAATAACCTCTCTTACTTGTTCTGTATTGGTAAACCCCACCTGTTGGAAGAATTTTTTGTATTGCTTTCCAATCTGATTCTTGAACAATATTTCTTCAATCGGTGGATTAGAACTAAGAATATTGTATCTCTCATTCCAATTCTCTAAATTCGAAAGAGCGTTTTTTACGTCTTTTTCATTGGGAAGTGTAGATAAAATTGTAATAACAGGTATTTCTGTAATGTCAAACAACTTCCTCAAATCGATAATGTTAAACGCCGCTATAGTGGAACTACCCAATATAATTGCTCTCAATTGTGTAACATATTTACTTGATGCAATCATCTCACTGATTTTTTCTGTAGCATCCCAACCATCAACCTCAACTATTGTCCTCAATATCCCTTCAACAAGATTACACCCTCTGACAATCACACCAAAAACAAATGCATTCTTTGATGTTTTTCTTTGAAAAGCTGCATCATCAACTCCAATTGTTCTAATATAATCTTTCATTATTTTGTGATTGTTTCTATTCATTAAGTAACTTTTTAAATATAAACTATAGAAAGATTACTGATTCTAATGAGTAGACGAAACCTTCCTGAACACGGCGCCTTAGTGATAGGTACTGTAAAACAGATCTTTGGTCATGGTGTATATGTTAACTTAGATGAGTATGAGGATTTACAAGCCTATTGTCATGTATCTGAAGTTAGTTCTACATGGGTGAGGAATATCAGAAACGTAATGCGAATTGGTAAAAAGGTTGTCGGGCGTGTTATGCGTGTTAAAGAGAACCAAATTGATATAAGCATCAAAAGGGTTTCTGATGGTTTGAAAAGAAAGAAAGTGGAAGAATGGAAGCACTACAAAACAGCTATCACACTTCTAGAAATGGGTGCAAAGCAAAGAAAAATAGATTTTGAAGTAGCTAGAAGTGAAGTTGAAGATGTTGCTTCAGAATATTATGGTAGCCTATATCAAGCATTGGAGGAATCTTTATTCAAAGGAGAAGTTGCTTTTACCGAAGCTGATATCTCAGAAGAATGGGCTTCTGTTCTAACTCAAATAGCAAAAAAGAATCTCACAATCCCAAAAGTGAATATTACAAGAGACATTGAGATTATTTGCTGGGAAAGCAATGGCATTGTGTTAATCCGCGAAGCATTGCAAAAGGCAAAAGATGCCAGAAAAGATGTTGAAGCTGAAGATGAAGAGTTAGATATGGGAGTTTATGTCAGAGGAGCACCCATCTACAGATTCGTGATTTCTGCCCGCGATTATGGATTAGCTGAAGCATTAGTATCTAAAGCAATTGAGACAGTTGAACAAACCTTAGAGGGATACAAAGCCGCAGTAAAGGTTCTTTAACCAAATGTGTTGAGATAGAATGACTAAATCAATATTCAAATGCATAGAATGTAGCAAATATACTTTACATACAGAAAAATGTCATTCTTGCGGAGGACGAGTTGTTTCACCTCGTCCCGCTAAATTTTCTATTGAAAAGGAAAAAAAATATTCTTCATATAGAAGGCAGTTGTTAAAAAATGACTTAAACACATCTTAATATTGCTACTTCAATTACATGATATCGTTTCTTGTGGAAATGATAGATTTTTGGTATTTCAAATTCTGCCTTTATCGTTTCATCTATGGTTTTATTGTTTTTCAAGACAAATTTTCGCAAAAATTCAACATTTTTTTCTTGAAATAAATGTAATGAATAGCTGACTTTTGAACTACATAAAGCTGCGCGCAAAAATTCCTGATCTTTTGTAGTGCCTTTCACACCAAAGGGACTATTCATTAAAACAGTATCAAAATTCATATTTATCTCTCTAACATCTTTTTCGATGAACTCAATTTCAAGCCCAATATTCTCAACATTTTCTTTTGCAACCTTTAAAGCAGCTGGATCAACCTCAATTGCATAAACTTTCTTAGCACCTAAGATTTTCGCCGCTATTGCAAACAATCCGGTACCGCAACAAAAATCTGCTACAATTTTATTTTTTATATCTCCTAAATGTAAAGCTCTCCACGTTATCATTGCAACCAATCTTGGAGGAGTTTGATATTGTTCTAGATGAATTTTAGGTTCTTTGAAATTCACAAACTGTGTTAATTGAATTTCGAGATCTTTTTGTTTCATATTGAATTTCACTTTTTGCTTTGTTGGTTTTGTTCTAAAATTGTTTTAAACATCCCAATTAGTGTATGTATTTCTTCTTTCGATGCAAAGCTTCTATTTACTATACTGCGAAATGCATGAATGATATTTGGTTTACGATATTCTTCATAATCAATGTTATTTACCAATGATTCAAATAGTCTAAAAAGCATCTCTCTCTCTTTTGACACAGAAACAATCGCTAATTCTGAAGTGTCTACAACTTTATAGGTTCTTTTCCACACTTCATAAAGTATTATTGCTACAGCATGAGAAATGTTCAAAACCCTTTGTTCTCCTGGAAC
>DAOVRE010000219.1 GCA_030628305.1 Candidatus Heimdallarchaeota archaeon
CCTACATGGTCACCTTTATAGAATAAAACCTTCTTTCGAAAACCTTTTGGAATCATGGTCTTCAGATATTCATAGCGATGCTTATACGTTTTGTGAATGGATTTTCCAATGAATTCTTTCTTGGTATGAAATATACACCAATAGAGAAATCGCTCGTACTTGGGATTTTCAGTAACATCGACTATTTCAACAGAAGATTGGATTGGCATTTCTTTATCTCCCATGAAGTTTATTTGAGGAGGGATAAATTCTGATATTTTTTAAGAACCCTACAATATAATTGCTTTGCAGTTCTTGTTATTTTTACACACTACCAGGATATAATCCTTGTCATCGGGAATGGAGAATTAGAATGCAAATAGCTTTAAGAAAGAGTAAAGTAAATCATTAGGGTTATGATTATGAAAAAGCCTTTCCTCATGGGGAGTTCAGTTCTCCATTTGACATCATATTGAGGGAATATATATATTCTCGAGACAAAACAGGATATTGTCTAAAATAGATTAACATCATTCAAGTATACAATACGTTTAATAAGTTCTTCTTCATTACAACTTGTACTTGGTATTCAGATCATATTTCGTAAAAATTCGAATAAATCTTCCTTGTATTCTTCAGCTTTAGTAAGTATCTTTTCTTTTATTATCATCACTCTAAATCATTTTCTTGCTATCGGCAGCTCGTAACGCCATTTACCATCATATTGGTATAGAGCTCCTGCAACTGCTCCAGCTGTTGGTACAAGACCAATCTCTCCAACACCTTTAGATCCAAAACCACCTATATCCTCTGGTACTTCAATTAGAATGACTTCAACCTCAGGAGTATCTTTAGCTTTAACTATTTGGAGATCCTTCATTCTCAAAGAATCTGGTACTCCTCCGGTTGTCGGAAAACTTTCCGAGAGAGTATGTCCAAGACCCATATGTACTCCTCCTTCAAACTGACCTGCACATGCCATAGGGTTAATTGCTTTTCCAACATCATGTGCTGCTATTATTTTCTTAAGATTACCTTCTTCGTCAAGAAAAGCCATTTGTACTGCATAACTAAACGCTAAATGTGTTACAGGATTATCTACTTTTGTTCCTGGTTTGACAGTAAAATTAGTTATATATTCTCCGTGAAATTCTTTACCTGCTAAATCCTTTAGTGACTTTGATTGAAGTGCTAGTGCAAGTTTCTCTGCAGCGAATTTTGCTGCCATTGTATCCAGAGCAGTACCTCTTGATGCTGTAGTCATACCACACTTTGTTGTTGGGTAACTAATGGATTTAACATTCATCTGACTTGGATGAATATCAGTAAGTTCAGTAACAACTTGAGTAATTACTGTAAACAATCCTTGACCCATTTCTGTAAAACCGGTTAAGATTTCAAGTTGCTCATCCTCAAGGACTTTTATCAGTACTCTTCCTGTGTCTTCAAGTCCATTACCTACACCTGTGTTTTTTATCCCACAAGCTATCCCTGTTGGAACCTTTGAATTTTTGTAAACATCCTTTACTGCATCAAGACATTTTTGCATTCCAATGACAGTTTTTGTCATCTTTTGTCCAGTTGCAAACCTTTGACCATCTTTGAGAATATTCTTTTCTCTTATGTCATAATCATCAATATCAATTCCATCTCCCCTCATTTTTTCAACTATCATATTCAAGCAAGATTCAATTGCAAAAGAAGTTTGATTAACACCAAATCCACGCATCGCTCCACAAGGAGGATTATTTGTGTATACAGATTTTGCATCTACATCTACATGTGGAACATAATAGGGACCACAACAATGTCCAGCTGCTCGTTCAACAACTTGTGCACCTAATGAAGCATAAGCTCCAGAGTCTGCAATGAGTCTTAATCTAACAGCTGTAAGTTTTCCATTTTCATCAGCTCCTACTTCATAATTCATTGTCATAGGATGACGTTTTGGATGCATGAGTAGGGATTGTTCTCTGGTAAGCACTGTCTTAACTGGTTTTTTTAATAAAAATGAAGCTACAGCTGTTTGAGCCTGACATAGAAGATCTTCTTTCCCTCCAAAAGCTCCTCCATTAGTAACAAGTTCCACGATTACTTCTTCACTCTTAAGTCCTAAAACCTCAGCAATCTGTCGTTGATCTTCATGAACACCTTGTCCTTGACTATAAACATGAACGCCATTCTCCGTTGGAATTGCGAGACTACTTTCAACTTCCATAAAAGCATGTTCAATTCGCTGTGTTTTGAATTGCTGTCTTATTACATATTTGGAATTATTTAGTGCTTCATTAACATTACCTCTTCCAAAGAAGGTATGTCCTAATAGATTCCCCTTATCATGAATTTTTACAGAATCACTAGCTAATGCTTTTTCAGGACTATCAATCGGATCAAGAACGTCATATGTAACCTCAATTTTGTCTAGAGCAGCTCTTGCATGAATCATTGAATCAGCAACAATCATTGCTAAAACATCTCCTACGTATTTTGTTGATTCACCTTCTGCTACAAACACAGACCAATCAGGGATAATATGCCCAATCATTCTTTTACCAGGAACATCCTTGGCAGTAATTACCCTTACCACTCCACATGCTGTTTGGGCTTGTGAGATATCTATATTTATGACCTTAGCTCGTGGATGTTCACTTAGAAGTAAAGCTCCATGAAGCATATTTTCTACTTCCAAATCAGCTATGTAGGGTTTCTTACCTAGAGCCATATCTACACCACGGTAACGTTGAGTACTGCTACCAACACCATGTTCTTTTGGTTGAAATTCTCGCTCAAAACCATATTGCTCTCCAAAAAATTTGTTTCTGCGAGGAGGACCTGAAATATCTTGATTCTTTGCTTGCCAATGTTCTTCAGCTGTTTCCATTGCATCTAATATACGCTGGTACCCAGTACAACGACATAGATTTCCTGTTATAGCTTTGGCTTTCTGTTCTCTGGTTGATGTTGGGTGTTGATCAAGGAAACTCTTGATTCTTATCAGAAGTCCAGGAGTGCAAAAACCACATTGAACAGCTCCTTCTTTGACTAAAGATTTTGAGAGTATTTCTTGCTCTACTAAATCTAAACCTTCAACTGTGATAATTTCTTTTCCCTCAATAGATGCAGGTTTTTGTCTACAAGAAACCATAGCTTTACCGTTTATTAGAACAGTACAAGCACCACAAAAACCTTGTCCTGAACATCCGTCTTTACAACTTTTTATCAAACAGACTTCTCTGAGAACATCAAGTACACTCATACCTTCTTCGTACTCAGCAGTTACTTCTTTTCCATTGAGATTAAATGTTACATTCATTCTTTCACCTTAAATGTTTCCCATTCCTCAAGTGTGTTGAGGTTAAGTGTAATGTTTTTGTCGTTAACAGATATAATCTTTGCTTTTTGTAGTTCTTTTTGTTTGCGAATCTCAAAATCAAGACGTGAATCTGAACTACAAGTCTGAAGATGTTGTCTGAATTCATCAGAGATCAAAACAGGCTGACCTCTTTTTCCTTTAAATTCTGGAATAGATACATTAGCTTTAGAAGAACTTAATTCTCCAGCTAACTTGTACCAAACTTCTTCACTTGGACAGGGAACATCAATTGGCAAGATGAATATTCCTGAACAGTATTTGTCATTTAATCCAAATAGTCCACTTTGTAACGAAGAAAAAGATCCCCTATCAGGTTGGGGGTTTACTACAATAGTTGATTTTTTGAGCTCAGGAATATTTTCCCGATAGATTGTGGTATCTTTTCCCAAAACAACTATAATATCAGTAAAACCAATTTCAAACAAACTCTCAATTTGATAACTAAGAAATGGTTTTCCATGGTAATCTAAAAGTCCTTTAGGAATACCCATTCGCTGAGAATCTCCAGCTGCCAGTATAATGATTGGGAGAGTTCTGAAATCAATCGTCATAATTAATAACCTAGCTTAGATTACCATTATTGTCATTCTTAGTTGAGTTTCGCTATAATCTTTCTATAATGACCTAGTGGGTTTAATTCCAGAAAAATGAATAAAAAGATTGTGGCATCAAAGCGTAGGAGCAGAGAAA
>DAOVRE010000034.1 GCA_030628305.1 Candidatus Heimdallarchaeota archaeon
AAACAAAAATCGGTTTTGTAACAGCTCAAGAAACTAATCATCATATTGTTGAAATCGGTGATCGTTTTGTAATATTAAACTGGACTATTCAAGAAAATTACTCGTTTAATGGTTTTCGAATAGAAATTTACGACAGTTCATTAAATCTTTCTCAAACCTGGTCAATCATACAAATTAATCAAACTTCGCTTCTAGATTATTTTGATCAAGTAAACCTTGTAAACTACACCGATTCATATGGTGAAATCTTTACATCGCAGAAGGAAGTATCACTGAATTTTACCTATTTTATTGTTCCCTCTAGTACAAAATCAATCCAAGTTAAGATAAATGGATTGAAAACATCTACTCCTTATCATTTGCAAATATATTCTACAAATTCATCAATTGTTCTAAATAATGGACAAAATATTTTGCTGGTAGAGGAGGAGGAATCTTTCTGGATAACAGAGGAGTTTACCACTCTACAAAGTACAGATGAAGCGCTGAAATATTCCAAGACTGCAACTACGATAACCATACTAGCAATTATTCTGATTTTCATCATTATTTTTGTAATCATAGCAAAGATAGAAGTTCCGTTCAATAGAGTTGCATATGTGTTTATCTTTCCAGCTCTTTTTGCTCTTGTTTTGCTAGAAGTATATCCTATGTTATATGGTATTGTGTTATCCTTTACATCCTACAATCTTAGAAGAGGAGAGATTCCACAATTTAATTGGCTAGAAAATTATGTCCATATTACAAACAATCCTCAATTACCAATTGCATTCACAACAACTTTGGTTTGGAGTACAATTATTATTTTTCTGAAGATATTCCTAGGCTTTGTTTTAGCATATCTCATTCATTACAAAGTTAAACGAAAGAAAGTATGGTATCTCCTTCTCTACCTTCCATGGGTTATCCCTACCTATATCAAGATTTTATCTTGGAGAACATTCATACAGGGGAGTGGAGGAGAATCATTATTCAATCTACTATTAGGTACAAATGTGAATCTAATGAATCAACCATATGTTGCTCTTCTTCTAGCTTGTTTTGTTGAAGTTTGGGATTCTATCCCTCTTATAACTACATTGTTTCTTGGAGGTCTAAGTAGTATTCCTAAAGAACTGAATGATATTGCCAAAGTTGACCAAATCTCTGAAAGGGCAAGTATTAGAAAGATAATTATACCTCTCATAAAACCAATTATTCTACCAGCTATAATTCTAGAGATTATCAAAACCTTTGGAAGTTTCAATGTAGCTTTTCTCTTTACGAGTGGTTATCCTTTATTACCTTATGGTACGAATGAAGCTGGGATTATTGGAGCAACAGATCTTTTCAGTACTTTCACGTTTTACATGTTTTATCAGAGGCGAGATGTAGGAATAGCTGCTGCTTATTCCACCATTATGAGTATTCTTACCTTGTTTTTCGTTTTAGTTTGGGTAAAAATGTCAAAAGGAACTGAAAGTTCTTTTCAACCATCAGAGACAAAAAAGAAAAAAAACTACAAAATTATCATTCCAGCTTTTCTAATAATTCAAGCAATGGGATACATAATTTCAGGTGTTGTAGGATTCAGATACTTTGGATACCACTGGAATCCAGTTCTCACCTATATAATGGCAGCATTCTTTGTTATAGCTGGCATTCTATTTATTTGGAAACCAAATCAAAGCCCAAAGGGGCTTAAACTATTACTAACCGTGGATTTGATTTTCTCTTTAACTCAATTCTTCTTGTTCCAGATGTGGTTTGCTTTTAATTGGAACATCTTCATAATTACAGTAGAATTTTTTATTATAGCTAGTATTCCACGAAAGAAAATCAATTCTCATTTTGCTCTTAAAAGATTACGAAAGCTAGTTCAGGATTCGAGGAAAATAGTAATAAAAACATTTCAATGGGTAGATACAAAATTAACAGATCTAAATATGATCCATCTCGTTTTGGTTGTACAGGCTTCCATTTTTCTCATTTCTAACCTTATTCTAAGCCCTAGTTCCTGGTTAATGTGGATCATATTCGGATTAAATCTATTAATTATATTTTCTTCTATTTTCTCACATATTTTAACTAAATTTTCTATCCTTTTCCAACCCATCGTTTGGATAGGTTTAGGTTTTGGATGGGAACCTATAGGTTGGAAAATCATTCATGCTATAGTTTCAATTGTATTTATCATCAACTATCTTCAAAAACTGCTAAACAAGCCAAAGAAGAATGAATTCGAAAGGAAGGTTTATTCCATTCTATCTTTACCTGTAAATAGCTCTGTTGTTCTGTTATCTATTTCCTTAATTGCATTTATCCCTATATGGAACATATTCTGGATAGCTTTTTCACCTTCAAACACTGTTGTACCAACAAGTATTTTCCCAAGCAATCCGACTCTTAACAACTTTGAGTTATTATTTACACAGGAGAATATACTATTACACTTTGGGAATTCACTGATAGTTTCCTTAGGATCTGCAATGTTCTGCATATTTTTAACAGTATTAGCAGCTTATGCGTTTTCTAGATACAGATTCAAAGTGAAGAAGCAGTTAATGGTGGGTGTTTTTATTATGAAAATGTTTACAGGAATATTGACATTGATTCCCTTATATCTTATCATGTTCAATTTAGGTTTAATTGATACTTATATTGGTGTTATTTTAGCATATAGTACGCATACAATACCTCTAGGATTATGGTTAATTAAGGGATACATGGATTCAATTCCAAAAGAGCTGGATGAGTCAGCTCTATTAATGGGCAATTCACCTTTAAGGGTTCTAAGAAAAATTGTGTTCCCCTTATCAGCACCAGCGATTGCAGTAGCTTTCTTGCTCAGTTTCCTCACAGCTTGGAATGGTTTTCTATTAGCATTTGTTCTGTTTCAATCACCCCTGAAATATACATTACCAATAAAACTGTATACTTTTCTAGGGTCTATTGAGACAAGTTCACCTGAATGGGGCATGTTTGCTGCAGCTTCATTATTGGTGATGATACCAATGATAATTATGTTTATTTTTCTAAGAAATTACCTGCTTAAAGGTACAGATGGTTCCATGCGTGGAGGAGATGTATAAGTTGAATATCGAAATTAAAAAACTAACAAAAAAATATGGAAAAAAGATTGCTCTTAAAGATGCAAGTTTAGTATTTCCAAAAGGAAAAATTACAATTATCCTAGGACCTTCAGGAAGTGGAAAAACAACAATGTTGCGACTAATTGCAGGACTATTATATCCAACTTCAGGAGAGATTATGTTTAATGACACAAACGTTTCGAACAGACCAGCTAATAAGAGAAATGTAGCAATGGTTTTCCAAAATTACCCTTTGTTCCCACATATGACGGTTGTAGAAAATCTGAAATTTCCTTTGGAAAGTAAAAAGGAAGGTAAATTGTTCAGATTCAATGTTTACACAAAAGAAGAAATAGAAAAAAAAGTTAATGAGATCGCTTCACTTTTGCACATTGAAGAACATAAAGATAAATATCCTTCTCAACTTTCTGGTGGTGAAAAGCAGAGGGTTGCCATAGGGAGAGAGCTTATTCGTGATCCTGATGTTTTTCTTTTTGATGAACCTCTTAGCAATATCGATGCAAGATTACGATATGAAATGAGAATGTGGATTAGAAAACTGCATGAGATACTTAACAAAACTATGATTTATGTAACCCATGACCAATCCGAGGCTATGGCCTTAGGAGATATGATAGTACTTCTAGAGGATGGAAATATAGCACAAGTAGGTTCACCAGATGAACTATATTATGACCCTAGTTCTAAATTTGTAGCACAATTTATTGGAAAATACCCAATGAACTTCCTTCCATTCATAGTTGAGAAGAATAAATGCAAATTTGCAACAGATAAGAAAAATATACTATCTGAAGAAGTATCAAAACACATTCTTAGTAAAGGCATTAAAAAAGGCACTCTTGGCTTTAGAGCAGAAACAATTAGAGAGTTCGATCAGAAGAAAACAATCGACAAAGATATGCTTAAACTTGAGTGTAAAGTTGAGGATGTAGAAAAGGTTCTAGATCAACAGATTTTAACTTTAAACTATCGAGGAGAGCAGATTTATTATGTCACAAAAACAAAAAAGAGGTTCTCTAAGAAAGATGCAATATCCATAATTGTGCACTCTGAGGATATTTACATATTTGATGAAAAATATGAACGAGTTTAGTGAGAGTCTATTTTGGCACTCAATTTCTAGCTAGGACTATGGCAATCTTATTATTTGAAAAATTATTTGTTTACCTAGGAACTATATTTGCCATATTTGCTTTAAACAATCCGAAAGCAAGTAAAACAAGGTTTCTGGGTTCAAACTGCTGTAGAAACGAAGAGTGGTAACATGATAAGTGATGAAATGAAAGATTTGTTTGATCACATTAACGAAGGCGTTACTTTAGTCAAGGACGGCAAAATAGTTTACGTTAATAAGCAGCTTACAGATATTCTAGGTTATACTCTTGAAGAATTGATGGAAAATTCCATTTTTCTATTTGCTACTGCAAAGGAACTTGAGAGCTTAGAAGACATCTCTGAAGAAACGGAAAAAAGCAGCACTCCTTTGAAACTCTTGGAATTCTGGGTCATTAGGAAAGATGGATCAAGAAAATATATTAGAAATCAATATCACGATATAGAGAAAGAGGGAGAAAGAGTAGGTCAGATAATATATACTCAAGATATTACAGAAGAGAAACAAAAAGAGACACTAATCCTCGCTTCAGAATTTAAAAAATCGAGGTTTCTAGACTTTCTTTCTGAACATGTTGTATTCCATGATGTTAATCTAAACATATTATGGGCTAATAAAGCTGCAACAGACTCTTTAAACATCAGTGCTGATAAGATTGTAGGTAGAAATTGCTACAAATTGTGGCACAATAGAGAAACACCGTGCGACATATGCCCTGTGTTAGTTGCAAAAGAAACTGGAAAAGAGAGTAGCTCAGAAGTTACAACTCCTGACGGTAGAATATGGTTTATCAGAGGTTTTCCCGTATATGGTGATGATGGTACATTAATAGGGATGGCAGAATTAACAAGAGAAATTACAGAGCGAAAAACAGCTGAAATCGAATTGATGGAAAATGAAGAGAGATATAGACATATTTTCCATGGTGTTGTAGACGCAATTTTCATACATGAAATTGATGACCAGGGAAATTTTGGAAACTTCATTGAAGTAAATGATTTAGCATGTCAGTGGACTGGTTATTCGCGGGAGGAATTAATAAAGAAAACATCAATAGATATAAGTCGTCGAGCTCCAATAGAAGTAGAGAAAAACATTTCTGAAGAACTAATGACTACTGGAGAATCATCATTTGAGATATCGCTAATTTCAAAGGACAACACATTATTACCCGTAGAGATACACTCCACGTTATTCAAATTCAAGGGAGAAAGAGCTGTTTTATCCATTGCCAGAGACATCACTGAACGCAAAAAAGCAGAAGAAGAACTAAAAGATAATGAAGAAAAATTCCGTCAGATTTTTCACAAAACAAACGATGCCATATTCCTAACAAAACTTGAAGAGGATGAAACCACTAGCCTATTTATAGATGTAAATGATGTTGCCTGTGAGTGGCTTGGTTACAAAAGAGAAGAATTGCTAAAACTAAAATTAATCGATATAACAGCTCAAGTGTCAACAGCTCAATATCTAGGAATACTTCTCAATATTCTAAGAAAAGAAACTCATAGTTATGATTCAGTTGTTCTAACTAAGGATGGAAAAGAACGTCTAGCTGAAATAGAATCACATGTTTTTTATTTAAAAGGTGAAAGTGTAATACTTACATTTGCCAGAGACATAACAGATAGGACTGAATCAGAAGAAGAACTACAAGAAAGTGAAGAAAAATTCAGGCAAATTTTCCATAATGCACAAGATGCTATTTTCATAAACAAAATTGAAGATGGAACCAAACTTGGTGATTTCATTGAAATTAATAATACTGCTTGCCAATGGGTAGGTTATTCAAGAGGGGAATTATTAGGCTTAACTAGTTACGAAGAAGAAGATAAAACAATAGATAAATTCTTTTCTTTTCATCTAGGTGAGGAAGTACTAACTATTGGTAAACAAACATTTGAAACAGTAATTACTAGTAGAACTAAAAAACAGATTCCAGTTGAGGTAAGATCTCACTTATTTGACCTTGCAGATGAACAAGTAATACTATCCATTGCAAGTGATATCACAGATAGGAAAAAGGCAGAAGAGATAATTAAAGAGAGCGAGGAAAGATACAGAACTCTGATTGAAACATCATCCAATGCAATTATTCTTCTTAATCTTGAAGGAAAACTTCAGTTTGTCAATAAACTATCTGCAACTATGTTTGGATACAAGAACACAGAAGACATGTTGGGTTTAAAACCCATAGATTTTGTATCTCGAAAGGATTATGAAATAGTATCAAATTCACTTAACGAAACAATAAAAACAGGCAGTGTTAGGAACATAGTGTTTTATGCAAACAAAAAGGATGGAACAAGTTTTCCAGTAGAGTTTAGTGCTACATTATTGCTCGACAAGAATGAAAAACCTAAATCAATTATGGGTATTATTGAAGACATTACAGAGAGAAAGAAAGCTGTAGATGCACTTAAAGAGAATGAAGAGAAATTCAGACAAACTTTTGATCGATCAAACGACGGAATCATTCTTTATAATCTTAAGGGAAAAATCATTGATGTTAATTATAGGGTTAGAGAACTGATTGGATATTCAAAATCAGAAATGTTACTGTTAACTATTCATCAATTGCATCCTGTAACTGAACAAGAAGATTCCAAAAAAGCAGTTGAAATTATTCAAAAAGAAGGTTATGTTAAATTTGAGATAAGTTTCAAGAGAAAAGATGGCTCGATATTTCCTGCAGAGGTTTCATCTAGCCTATTCGAAATTAGAGGAGAGAAAATTGTTCAAGGGGTTATCCGAGACATAACAGAGAGAAAGAATGCTGAAAAAGAGCTGAAGGAAAGCGAAGAGAAGTTCAGGCAAATATTCCATAATGCTAATGATAGTATCTTTCTAACTCCGGTTAATCGAAAACTTGGAACTACAACAGAATTTATAGAAATCAATGAAATAGCTTGCAAATTATTGGATTATACAAAAGAAGAACTCCTCACAATGAAATCTATTGATATTACTGCACCAGAAGAAAGGGAAGCTAACGCAAAAATCATTAGAGAAATCATTGCTCAAGGCTCAGGTACTTTTGAGACCAGTTTGATTACTAAAGACGGTATCAGAATACCTACCGAGTTGAGTTCGCATCTTTTCTTTTTCATGGATGAAGAAGTGATTTTGACTATTGGCAGAGATATTTCTGAACGTAAAAAAGCTGAAAGAGATATCCAAGAAAGTGAAGAAAGGTATAGGAAACTTGTAGAAACTTCCCCTGATGGGATTATTCTTACTGATATTGGTAACAACATTTTAGTTGCTAATCTGCAAATTGCAGAGATGTACGGTATATCTAATCCCGATGAATTGATTAGTATTAACTCATTAGATATGATTAAAGAAGAAGATAGAGAAAGGGCAGCTGCTAATTTCAAGAAAACCTTGAAAGATGGAAAATCTGCAACAATAGAACTAGAATTTTTGAAAAAAAATGGGGACAGTTATCCAGGAGAGTTAAGAGCTACAACCATATCTGATGAAGAAAATACACCTTATGCAATTGTATGTGTTATTTCTGACATAATAGAAAGAAAGGAAGCAGAAAAAATTCGAATTGAAGCTTTTACTCGTATAGAACAGAACATACAAGATTTTGATGCACTAGTAGATAGGATAAGAAACCCATTAATGAGTATCATAGGTTTCGCTGAACTTGCAGATAGTTTTCACTCTACTGTGATCATTGAAGAGGCAGAAAAAATCGAGGTCATTACAAAACAGATAGCTGAAAGTTGGCTAGAATCTGAAGAATTCAGGAAGATTCTTAGGAAACATCTCTTAAAGGAAGAGGAAAAGGAATAATTTCACAGTCAAATGATTCTACTCCATATATTTTATATATGACTTTTTCAATAGTGTCGATATGAGTTTCATTAAAAAATTCAAAACAACTTTCCACATTACTTTCTGGGAAGCATTAATTGCATTAATAGTAATTGCAACATTTTTCATACTTGAATATGTTGTTTTTCATGGAGAGTATCATTTGTGGTTAATTATTATGGGTTTTGTAGTAGGTATTTGGTTAGCTTTTCGTCCATCAGAGTGGGCGGTTATAGGTTTAAACAGTGGAGCTAAGTATGTCGGTTTATCTGAATATGTTGCAGGAATCCTATCAAGTTTAGCTTCAAATCTTCCTGAAGCTGTTATTGCTATAATACTCATCGTCAAGTATAATGATACTTTAACAGCTGTCGTTACTGTTCTATCTGCTGCAGGTTTTAACACAATTATTCTAGGAATAGCAATAATAATCGCTACAATCAAGAAAAAGGGCTCAATAGCTGTTCCAGAGGATTTAGAGAAGAAAGAAGCCCCAATAATAAGATGGGCCATAGTTGTCTTAGCAATGACAGTAATATTTGGTTTCAGTCAATATTTCCACATATTGGAGATTGGCACAGAATCACTTGCCACAGCTGTTTTAACAATACCAGTAGCCGCTATGCTTGCGTGCAGTTATGCTTTTTATCTAATATATATCATCGTTGTGAAGGATAATAACAAAAAAATGTCAATCGAGGATAAAGAGGACATAGAACAAACACTCAGTCCAGTGAAAGAAGAAGTGGAAAATGAAGAAAAAACACTTGATCATGGAACTAATGGAAAACTCTCTATTCCGATTACATTGCTTTTCTTAGTGCTTGGTTTTGTTGGAATCTTTTTTGGTGGGCATACATTGACCGAGAGTGTTCAACAGTTAATTCCAATAACTGAAGGTAGAACAAATTCACAGATAATTATAACTGCATTGATACTGGGAGCTTCTGGAGCTGTTCCAGAACACGGAATAGCTATCATATCAGCTGCAAAAGATGAAATTGAAGTAGGAATAGGGAATGCTATGGGTGGAATCCTGCAATCTTCATTGCTAATATTTGGTATTCTAGGAGTAATAACAGTTGTAGCTCTACATCCATTTATCCTATTACAATTATCAGCTATAGCAGCAGTCTTGTGGTTTGTCAAACGGTGCATCCAAGATGGAAAATTTGACACGTTTGAAGGCATCATGATAATATTACTTCAGGTAATAGTTTTCATAATTCTCTTTGAGGATATTGCTCTCTTTCCTATATGAGCACCAACTTATTTTTTACTCTGATACAGAAAGTTATCACTTTCTGTTTTCTGGGTTTTTATATCCAAACTAGTCAATTATATCATGGGTATACAGAAGATTCTACCAAATTCTGAATCTAGCGAGAGCGCTATTCTAATCCATAAATATGGAGAGATTATCGCTCATAGCTGTTCTATGTATCAAGTAAAAATTTATCGCGAACCAGAAAGAAAAATTTTTACAACATGCATTGAGCGAGCATATAACATATTGCAGAATGAGGAAGAGATAATAAAAATGTCGAGAGAGCCGTATTGTAGATTCTAAAAAGAAAAGAAGAAAAGGAGGTTTTAATTTATTGTAGCAAAAACCTTGTCTATAATGCTTAAAGCCCACTGAAGATCCTTCTTTGATATCACCAAAGGTGGAGCAAAACGTATTGAGAATTCATGTGTTTCTTTAGCTAACACACCAATTGGCGAGTTCTTCATTAATGCTTCAGTATAAGGTCGAGCTTTCTCAGAAAGTTCTAGAGCAATCAACAATCCTCTTCCACGAACTTCCTTGATTTTTCCAGGGTATTTTTCCTGTATTTCTTTGAGACCATCCACGAAAAATTTACCCAAATCTTTTGATTTTTGTGAAAAATCTTCCTCTACTAGAAGATCACACACAGCCTCTAAAACAGCCATACCTGCACTGTTTC
>DAOVRE010000005.1 GCA_030628305.1 Candidatus Heimdallarchaeota archaeon
AATAAAATCTCAGAGTATAGTATTAACTCCCTTTTCTTTCACTGCTCTTTCAATAGAGGATCGTGAATTAGCACTTAGAAATGGGTTAGTTGGTGTAGATTGTTCTTGGAATAACATAGAAGGAGGGGAAGAAGCTTTGAGTAGAGGAACAGGTAGAGCATTACCTTTCTTAGTTGCCGCAAATCCTGTAAACTATGGAAAACCCTCAAAATTAAGTACACTAGAAGCAATCGCAGCTGCATTGTATATTTTGGGTGACAAGATGCAAGCAAAGGAAATATTATCGTTAGTAAAATGGGGGGATGAGTTTCTGAAAATAAACAAGGATTATCTTAATAAATATGCAAATGCTAAAAACAGTAAAGAGGTAGTTGAAGCTCAAACAATTATAATGGATGAGCTTTATGACTAAGCAATAATTTGATAGTAAACAATTTTGAGCAGAAATTTTATAATCATGGAATTTTCACAGTAGTTATGAAGATAGGCATCAATTGTTTTCCAACGGTAGGGGGATCTGGAATAGTTGCAACACAGCTAGCCATTGAAATAGCTAAAAAGGGTCATGAAGTTCATCTTATCAGTTACGACACACCATTTTTATTGCGAACTTTTAGACATCCAAACATCACTCTTGACCTTGTTGATATTCTCTCTTATCCACTTTTCAGAGATATTGGTGCCCCTTATACCATTCTTGCAGCTTCAAAACTAGTACAAATAGCTGAGAAGTCAGAGATTGACTTAATGCATATTCATTATGCAATCCCAGTAGGAGTTTCAGCATTTTTAACCAAGCAGATTGTTAAAATCCCTATAGCAATTACAGCCCATGGATCAGATATTCACACATTAGGAATCGACCCTGCATATAATCCTATAATATCCCATGTTTTTGATAATGTAGATGGATTATCAACGGTATCAAATTATTTGAAGGAAGAAATGATCAATAAATTTTCTAGTAATAGAGAGATTGAAGTTTTCTACAACCCAATTGATATCAACAAATACAAAAAGATAGACACCGAACTTTGTGATTTTAGAATTAAACACGAGAAAAATTTTGTTCATGTTTCTAACTTTAGACCTGTAAAGAGGACCCCCTTTATTGTTGAAGCGTTCGCAGAAGTTGTTAAAGATCATCCCGACACAGGTTTAATTATGGTTGGAGAAGGACCTGAGAGAAAGATATGCGAAGAATTAGCATACAAATTGGGTATAGCTGATCATGTAATTTTCCAAGGTGTTCGAGTGGCTTTGACGGCAATTTATAATTGTGCAACTGCTCTTATCTCAGCAAGTACAAATGAGAGTTTTGGATTAACTTTAGCAGAGGCAATGTCTTGTGAAGCACCAGTTATTGCACCAAATGTTGGAGGAATCCCTGAAGTTGTTGATCATAATAAAAATGGTTTCTTATATGAATTAGAAGATAAAGAAGCGCTAATAGGATTCATGATTCAGCTTATAGAGGACAATCAATTAAAACAAAAAATGGGTAAGAATGGAAGAAAGAAAGTAGAAGAATCATTCGAATCATCCAAAATTGCAGACCAATATATTGATTGGTATGAGAGATTATTGGAATAATTACAGCATTGAATTTATATAACCGATACCCCCTACGGGCGTATCTTTTGCATAAAATCTTCTATAGGAAGCTGTGTTGTCTTTTATTCCTGTAACTATAGCCATAACAAACCAAGGCCAACTAACTTCTTGCCATTGATGTCTGTCATCATACATACCATATTGCCATGATTTGAATCGTTCAATGAGATTAGTTGGTTTACTTTTTACTTCTTTAATAGCTAATCTTCTACTATTTATGTAATCACCTAGATTTTTTGAATGTTCTTTGAGCTTGGATGTTTCGTCTTTTCTTCTTGCTTTTGCAAGAGAACCTAAAATTCCAAAGAATTCTGGAGTAAGAATTGAAAATGGTTCAAGAGATGGATCCTTGCTAAATTTCTCAATCCAAGGTGTGTTATAAACCATCCGAGTGTATTTCACGTATAATGGAAACTTGAAACCTAGTTTCTGAACAGCGGGAATAACTTGAGCATTATAATTAATTTCTCCAGGTCCAGATATTCTGATATAGATTGGGATAATGGTTTGAAGAAGTGCTTGATTAGTATCCAGACGTGGATAAAGGTTCTTTACGTGATCTGATAAATCAATATTATTTTTACTCACACTAAATGAATAATCAACATTATCAATAGGACACTTCCCATGAAAATGTAAAATATCATTATTCTCTTTACATGACAATTTAATTCTGTAATGATCATTTGGACACTCATAAAAGAACGGAGAGTAATCGGCTTTCTTTTTCGCTGTAGTTGGTTTGAATCCTAGTTCTTCAATCTTTTCTGTTGCATTGTTAAACTCGTTAATATATTTAGATCGCGAATGTAAAAATGGTACGTATCCCTCAGAGGTCATTTTACGAATTTCTGGATGAGAAGTTGGAAAGAACACAATCCCCCAGTCATTGATAATATTTGCTTGAATACCCCAGATAAGTGTCATCCATTCACCTAAATTTGAGGAACTTCTGTAGGTTTCTCTAAGGAAAGTGATGATATGTTCTGTTTTCTCAAGAAATAGTTTCAATTTGTCCTTGTTTATTGTGGATTTAAATTCACTAAATATGTTCCTGATAACTGAAAGACTCTCTTCCAACCATGCATAGTTATTAGAAGAAATGGTGTTTGCGATAACACCGTCTATAGCATCGGGAAGATGTATTGCTTTACTTACTGATGATTGATAATTTGGTAGATGGATTGTTGTGATTTCAGGTTGGATGCTATCATGGGTATTTATCAGAAAAACTGGAACTAGGAATTTTCCTTTTTCCTTACTAATTTCGGATACATTGACGATTGCAGAAATCTTATTTCCAATTATCCCAGTTCCACCAAATATTGTAGCTTGTTGACCTGCTAATACAACTCCATCTTGTAATTTTGAAATGTTATCCTTTGTTTTTGGGGTGAGAATTCCAAGACTTTCATGATAATTTGTAAGTATCTGTTTAAGTTTTGAAATCTTTTCATCTTCAATCTTAATTTCAGGCATTGAAGCTGCATATTTTACAGCGTCACCATAGGTTTTGGGGATTTTGGTGTAAAAGTAAGCAGAATCTGGAAAATTAGCTTGCTCATTTACATAAGCTTCGTATAAATCACCAATTCTTTCCATATTAGAAGTTGAATCTCTACATATTCTTAACAATTTTTATATATCATTTTTCTAAGTGTGTATTAGAGGAACATAACAGGAAGAATCATGGTTTTTTTGCCTTGTTTAAGGATATTTCTGGTAACTTAATGGGTTTCTGGTCTAGAAACTAGAACTGTCTAATCCCTCATCTAACTGATATTCGACAGAATGTTGCTAGTTTTAGTTTGTTTTAGTAATTTCTTTAAAAATTAGATGAATGCTTGACGTATTTCACTGATTCTTACACAAATTTTTTAAAGGAAGAACTAGTAATAAAACCACAAGAAACAATTCTAAAGGTGAAAATAAGAATGGCTAAAGAGTGTCCGAAATGTCACACGAAAAACATTAAAGAGGTAGAAGATAAAACTAAAGTGGTCGCATATTTCAATCATCAACCAATCTATAGAAAGAAATCTGTTTGTCGAGAATGTACTTATGAATGGTTCCCCGAAGGTGGAGCAGAGTAGCTCATCAAATCATGTTTTCAATTTTCTCCACTTTTACTTCCTCCTTACTTTTAAGAGAGATTTTTCTCTTATTTCACACAAATTGTAGGGACAAATTATGAAGATAACTACTTTTCTTAAGAAATATCTATTCAGAATATTAGTTATTCTTCTCATGGTAGCTGCATTAACGTTCTTTTTCGTAAACCTAGCACTAAGAGATGAGCTAGGAGAAGCTTTTACACATTTCTTAACAGCAAATGTACTATATCTAGTATTGGCAGCTTCCCTAATGTTAGTAAGTATGATAATCAAAGCATACAGATTCTTCATTCTTATTAAACCATCAAATCCTGACCTTAAATTTCATAAGTTTCTGCTTCCATTTTTCCTTGGTTATGGATTTAGCACTTTAGGACCATTGAAATCTGGAGAGATTGCAAGTGTTGAAATCAATAAAAGATCATTATCTGTTCCCCGTTCATCATCTTTAGCAGCAATAGCATTTTTCAGAATATTTGATTTGTTTGTTGTTCTAATTCTGTTTATTATCGGTTTAGGAACAACAATTCCCGTAATGGTAGAGGAGCAATATACAATTTTATTGAATATTGTTTTCTATATCGCTTTAGCAGGGACAATTATCCTATCTATTTTACTCTTCTTCCCGCCAGTTGGAAGATTGTTCTTGCGTGGAGTAAAAGCAATTGTAGGAAAGATATCTCTGAAAGGAATAAAATGGTTAAATGCTGTAGTAGCCCCAGCACTTGAAAATTACTATGCGTCTCTGCAATATCTTTACAAACAAGTTCTCTTAGCTACGTTAGTTGTTGTGACTACACTAATCAGATGGTTTCTAGAATTTCTATCCTTTAAATTAACCATAATGGCATTTGGTGAAAATATCACTCTTTTAGACGCAGCTGCTATTTCATCTATTACACTTTTTGTTGGAATGTTAACATTAGTTCCAGCAGGTTTAGGTACGGGAACACTAACTACACAATATCTTCTAGAGCAATTATCTATAGCACCTGCAATTGCAGCAGCATCAGTAATCTTTCAAACCATTGTTGGAACTGGAGTAACATTGTCTGTTGCAGCTATTTCCTCATTCTTTGTGAAGGAACAAAAGGAAAATAAATCACAAAAACCAGAAAAAGAAATCAAAACAGAAGAAGCTGTTCTTTTAGATGAAGATAGTAATTGATCATATCCCTCTTTTTAAACGATTTATCAAAAACGGGTGGAACTGTAAATCCTCCATTTTTTTGCAGGTTGTTTCTACATCATATTCTAGTCTAACGTGTTCAAATTCAAAATCCTTGCTTTCTTCATTTATTTTGAAAATCATAAAGGAAGCTCTTGGATCATTATCTCGGGGTTGACCTACAGAACCAGGATTGAAAAGATGTTTTTTCTCATTTACAATGTGTAATGGTTTGTGAGTGTGCCCTACGAATAGAAAATCTATTTCTGTAAACTCTCTTGTAATTTCAAAGAACATATTGTATGACCATGCAGGTAAATTTGGAGAAACATAATCTCGTAAAGGTTCTCTTGGAGAACCATGAACAAACATTGCATTTCCTTCAGAAATGAAAAGTGGAAATATTGAAAATAATGGGTGAGAGCCGAGAAGTTGAATTTCTTGCTCTTCTAGTTGTTCTTTTGTCCACAAAAGTGATAGCTTTGGAAGTGGATTAAAATGGATGAAATTATTAGTGAAAAGAGCATAATCATGGTTACCTACTACATGGATTTGTGACATACTCTCAACAACTTCTATACATTCCTTGGGGTTAGGTCCGTACCCAACTGTGTCACCTAAGTAAATAGTAATGTCAGCTGATAAATCTTTGATTTGATCACTAACTACATTTAGAGCTTCAAGATTTGCATGCACGTCAGAGAATATAGCAAGGGTGATCATTAGTAACTCTTAAACATGGTTCACCTTTGAAGTATAATAATATTTTTCAGTAAAAGAAAAGGGAAGGGATCAGTTGAAGATTATTTAGATCTCCACTGTTTTTCCATTTCGACAATTTTGTCTGATACAATCGTTTGTATCTTTTGTGGTGCTACTTCAAATGATACATTTGTTGCTCCAAAACTCAGAATTTCCCCTTCAAGCTCTATGGGTAGAGGTTTTGACATCTCCAATGTAACTTTTTTAGCTCGAAGATAATAAACACCTTCTTTTCCAAGATGTTTTCCCGGTTTTAACGAATTCAGGAGATTTATTTGACTGAGTTTTTTAATATCCCTTGCATAAAGAACTGCAAAGTCATCCATAAAATGATAGTTTTCAGGTAATATATTAAAACCTCCACCAAATCTACTTCCTGAACCAACGGCCAGCATCACTAAACCAACATCTTCTAACAATTGATCATCAATTGTTAAAACTGATTTAACTAATCGATATTGGAGAAGTTTCTTAAAAGCTAAATAATAATATTTCAAAAAACCTCTTAACCACTTAGCTTCTGTAAAGGAAGCAACTGATACAGTTGCCCCTACACCAGTATCTGCAACGTTTACAAAATACCTTTTTTCACCATTGGTTTCTGCAATTCCAACAGTTACGCCAATTGTTTTACCTGCTTCAAGTATATCGAGACTTCTTTTGAAATCATCATCAAAATCTAAGCTTATAGCAAAATCGTTCCCATTTCCAAGAGGGATGAGACCGAATTTTTTATCAGTACCATACAAACCATTAGTAACTTCATTTATTGTTCCATCTCCCCCAACAGCAACAACACAATCAAAGTCCTTTTCCAGCTCTTTTACAATTTCTATTGCATGACCTTGGTGTTGAGTATATACGGACTTATGGTCTAGTCCTCTTTTCAATATCTCTTCCTCAACCTTTGGCCACATTTTTCCAATTCCACCATTACGAGCGTTTGGATTTATTACGAAAAGATAAGTTGTCATAATATAGGAATTCTGTGCCTTTATTTAAATATTCATGCGAAAAACAAGAAATTGGAGCCTCAGAGGGGATTTGAACCCCTGCCCTGTGACTTTCTCGATAGTTTACGAGATCACTGCTCTGGCGAACTGAGCTACCGAGGCATTGTTTATTCATTTTTTTAGATAGATTTAAAGATTTTATATCTAGGGTTATTTTCGTTGATTAAAGTCTAGTCTGTTTATCACATTGTGATGGTTAGAGAAAGAATCTCACATAAAATGAAAAATTAACGATGGTTTCGTTTATTTCTTACTTCTCCATTGGAAACGCGGCATAGCCCCTGAACTCTATCCAGTCTTGTAGTTTATCTTCTATTATTTCTTGTATTGCATCTTGGTCTAGGTCTTTAGCCATGCTTTCATCTGTTGTTAGCATTGCCATGATATAACGTTCGCCACTGAATTTCAGGTCACGAAGAATGAAAATTTCATTTACATTATCATCTAGTGTATACCGTCTAATCCTGAGAAATGGTTCTCTTATATCAACAATTGATTCGATTGCATCATAATAGGCATTATGAGCTAAATCTTCAAGCTCGTCTTCTTTAGCAAATCTAGCAAAACAGATATTGCTTCTGAAATCGTACAATCCAAAGAAATCTGCATCTAATCCCTGTGCAACACTTTCTGTGGCTTCGTTTACTCCATCTTGTATTAAGGAAATTTCTCTAAATATGTGTGAGAATGCACCTAGAATAGATGAACGAATTCTAACACTGGTTCTAAAGAAATCTTTTGCAGGATTAAAGTAAGGACATTTATCATCCATATATTCAATAATGGAACTAAAGACCTCTGCACTTTTATCGTCAATCTCATATTCAGGATCTGATTTGTGGAAGAAAATTTTCCAAGGAACTTTAATTTTAAGATTGTTAGCTACGTTAATAATCTGTTTTAGATATTCAAAACTTTCTTGGAATCTATCTTTAGCTTGTATATCAATCACATAGATTATTGTATCAGTGCCAACAAAATATTGCTGCGGATTTTCTAAATAATCTTCACGGTAAATACTTTGCCCCCCTAACTCGTGAAGATGAACATCCATTCCAAAGACATCAATTTTGCTACGAAGAAGACCTCGTGTTGGTGTTAATCCATTTAATCTCTGGAATAAAGAGGATAATGCTCCCCTATGTTTTAACGCGATTGAAAGAGAAGTTTTCCCAGCATTGTCAATACCAACCATGATAATTTTTGCACCTGCAGTAACCTTCTCTGTTTCTTCAACTAATAAAAGTCTGCTAGCTGCTATCCAACTATTTATTCTCTCTTTGGGGACTTTCTTAGCCATTTTAGCATATTGATCACTCCATTTGGTAGAGAGATTCTCAATTGTGTCTAAACCCAATTCTTTCAAGAGTTTAGATTCTTCTTCTGTTATATCTAATAGAGCTACAACTGGAAAGTTCCTAAGATCTTCTTTGTCTTTATATTCATCTTTTAGCAATTTGTCTTTTAGTTCAGACATTTTTTTCTTCTCCAGAGTTAGATAAAGGTATTTTATTATCCTCTTGGATATATATTCACTCTGTCAAATAAGTATTTTGTTAACGCTAGTAGAAAACCAACTAATAATTTCTATATACATAAATAAAATTTAAAAAGGCAAAAGTTAGCGCTTACTTAATCTAATGGAGTATTCAAAATGCGAACACACAAAGTCAAAGGACTTATATTTCTATCTACAATCATGTTAGGCTTCGTTCTTACAAGCTTCTTCGGAGCTTCTATGTCAATCACAAGCCCTAATAGCGCATCACAACTTGATCAAACAACCACAGAAGATTTGGTTTTCTTAAATAGCACATCTCCAATTATTGATGGAAACTTAACAAGTTTTGAAGGAGAATGGGAAAATGCTACAGTATACAATACCGAATTTGGTTTAGGAAATAAAGCTTTGACTATACGTGTTTTAGCAAATGAAACACACTTGTTTATGGGTATAAATTATGTAAGCTCAATATTCATACCTGTCAATGAAACCATTCCAATAGATGAAGACTTCAATAACGAAACTCATACTTGGTATACAATTGTTTTTGATAGAAATTATGATGGTGTTGCTGGCTCAGAGTTAACTCCAGATGACGCTATAGTGATAAATTATCGAGTAGAAGGAGCACAGGATGCTTACATCAATGGCACAAAATTAAACTCTATCGCAATGGATGTAGATATTTCAGGAATAGAAAATTCTTATGCGAATGTTAGTGAGTACGAAGATGACTTTCATAATCATGTAGTTACAATTGAAGTTGTAAAAGAACTTGAATCCAATGATGAAATTGGGAATGATATTGACTTACACGCAAGTGAATCAATTTTCTTTGCAATAATTGTAGCTGAAAATGCAACAGCAATATATAATCGCACATTATTAGGAGAGATAGATGCATTCTCACCATGGAAAAAAATTCAATTTGTTACTTTGCATGATTATTTTTCATATGTAGAAGATGTATCAGAGCTTGACGTATTAATATTTATTTCAGAATCAGAAGCATCAAATTATGATAATCTAAGCAGCATTGTCGTATTCTTAATAAATTATGGCGCAAATGTAACATTTAATTTTGATCATCTTGATCATGATATTAGCTATCGTAGTTTATCGAATCTAGATCTTTTAATCCTCATTGGAGCACACCCCAATTTAAGTGCAGACGAAATAGAGGCAATCGCACTCTATGTTGCTTCTGGTGGAAGTGTATATATTCTCGCAGACCCTGTCAGTAAAAACGGAAAATTGAATCAATTATTGTCTAAATTCGGAATGGAAGTATATAGTTCATACCTATACTCTACAGATACTGCAATTAACTCTTCTATTAAGATTGATGCATCCGATATCGAATCTCTACCTTATATGATGGGCACAAATATCTTTACTGATCAAATTGTGGATGAAATTTTATACACAGGAACAGCTATTAACTTCACATCTACACTTGGTGAAGGCAAGTTCATGTCCCAAGAAGGTGATCTTTATCCGATCATAAATCTTACTGGAGATTATTACATAGATATTGATGATAACGGTGAGTTCAATGCAGAAGATATTGAGCTTAATGATACAATTGTTCAAGCTGGTCTAGAACTTCAAAGAGGAGGCAGACTCATAGTTACTAGTTCTGCTGATTTGTTGAATGCAAGTTACATTGCAGAAAGCGATAACAAAATATTCTTTTTGAGGCAAATCCAATGGTTGATGAAACTTCAAAACGCCATAAATTTTGAAAACTATGTTGTTGAAGAGATTAATATCATAGAGGGTGAATCAATAAGCGTTAGTGTTGAAGTTCGAGGAGATAATGAAACCGTTTTAACTGACCTTAGAGCTTGGGTAGTTGTACAGGAATTAAAATCAGATAAAAACAATGTTACTCTCACTATGCATGAAGACAAAATTAATTTCAACGGAACTATCACTCCCGAAGATATAAAAGCTAATTTTGTTGATATTAGCATTAGACTACATCTAAGAGGTTACGGCTATAATGAGACAGAACTAGTTGAAGTATTTCTAGAAGCAGTTATAGGAAGACCTATCAGTATTGAAGTAACTGCAACAATTATATTTGTAATCTCAATCGGTTTAGCAGTTTTAGGAGCTTTTGCTGTTAAAAAATATAAAAAACCAGAAGTGGAAGAAATAGAAAAAGGAAAGTAATCCACTTCTTTCATTCTATTTTCGAGAAAAACATTAAAAGGCAATTTTCATAAGGGTACCATGAGATAGTATCACAGTAAAATCTCTGGTGAAAAACAGTGCATAAAGGCTTTTTAATAAAAAAACTGACGATGGAAGAAGTAAAATCAAGAGCACTTGATATACCAGAGACAGATAAAAAGATGTTCCCAAAAGAGGGAGTATTATTTTTTATTGAATCATTTGAAGAATACTATGGATGTCATATTACACAAAGTAGAAGCATAACAGGATTAGATGAGTGGTTTGAAGGATATCCTGTCAAACAAAACGACACCATAATCATATCGAAATATTCTGAAGGATATTACCTTATACCGCTATCTGAAATAGTAGATCAACAACAGCATTTCAACCTAGAAATGGAGAGAATACTTTTGCTAGAGCCAGATGATATTTTGTGTCCAAACTGTAGGTACAAGTTGGAACATGCGGGATTAGGATCAACGGAAGATTCATATATTTTAAAATGTGCGAGGTGTGGATTTACTTTAGTGAAGAAAAGTCATTTTGATTAATTGAGGAGAAAATTACAGACTTTTATAAAAAAATCTATTCTTTATTCAGAGTGGAAGTTAGCGGCTTTTTCACTTATTTGTATATGAGTAAACATATCTATGTATTATGTGCCTTTTTGTGTATATCCTAACTTCTTCATATGAAACTTATGTTACATAACTTGTGGATAGCTAAAGATACGGGTGAATGTCTTTTCCATAGAAAGTATGGTAGCATAGAACAAGACGAGAATTTAATCACGAGTTTCCTAAGTGCCATAGAGATTTTTGCTCAGAACATAGATAATGGATGCGATTTTCTTCAAACGTCTAGTTACAAATTCATCTACAAAACTGGAGAACAAACAGTTACAGTTGCATGTGTAGATAGCGAAGATGATGAAAGTATCATTCGTCAGGAGCTTGTAAAGATAGAGAAAGAATTCTATAGTAGATTCTCGCAAAATCTGAAGGAATGGAATGGAAGAGTAGAGGGATTTGCTGATCTATCAGACTTTGTTGATAATCACCTGAAAAAATACAGTTCTCCCATCAAGGAATTGGCAGATACTAAACTTGAATTAAACCCAATTGTTACAAAAGAGAATCTAAAGAGCATGTTTAGTCCGCACCAGGAAAAAGTTATCTCTCTCTTGAAATACAGGGGTACAGCAACACTTCATGATATTATCAAACTTATGAAACTCTCAGAAACTGATGCTGAAAAAGCAGCAAAAGGACTCTTATACCATGACATCATAAGACAGATTCCAAGTGCATAATATCAAGTATTTATTATTGTATTTGATTTTGCAAATCATCTGATGCGTTACTTTATTAATAGATTTATCTCAAATCTAATAGTAATCGTTGATGATATAATTGAAAACATTTAATGACATTGTAAGATTTGAAACAGCTGGAGAGATTGATATTATCGATTTAACTGAAAGATTCAGCAAATGTGTTCAAAATTCCGGAATTAATAATGGCATATTATCCGCTAATGTCATAGGATCAACTGGAGCATTAACAGCAATAGAATATGAACACCGTGTACTGGATGATTTTAAGCAAATTCTACATAAACTAATTCCAAAAGGGGCAGGATATAAACATGATATCATCGATTCCAATGCTCACTCACATTTACGCGCATCATTAATTGGACCTAGTCTAACAATCTCAATTCATGAAGGAATGATGCAATTAGGGACATGGCAACAACCTGTTTTTGTCTGTTTAGATGTTAGACCTAGATCAAGAAAGGTAGCGATAACCATCATTGGGGAATGAGATTGAGCTCGGGATATTATGTGATTAGATGTAGAAAGAAGGAATGTGGAAAGTTTAGTTATTGCAAAGCTAATCAAAAAACCAAAATGTGTCCCTATTGTGAACATCGTATAAAGGTAGAAAAGGCAAACAAAACGGCAGTTAATTCCGTAATCCATGCAAGGAAACTTGTTCAAGAGTTCAATAAAAAACTAGGAGAGATGACCGAACCCTCGTGGTATAAATCTGATACATAATGAAATAAAATCATTGTAAGAGAAGCAAAATTTTGAAAAAGAAAGTGTCACAATATTTTTTTACTCTCATTCAAACATAGTACTAATGCCTTATTCAAAAGAAACAATAGAATTGTTAAGTGATTCACCTTTCAAACAGTTTGTCCTTATGGAGCTAGAAAGAGAGAGATTGTATCAATCATTCATAGAGATTGATGAATTAGATGAAATTAGCAAAATATGGCTAAGTTTTTCGAAAATATGTGCTCAATCACTCGCAGATGTTTCATCAATTGCAAACTTGCTTTATGATCGCTATATCGATGAATGGACCAGAGATAAAAAACAAATAGATACAGATGAAAAACGTAAAAAATCATTAACTGTAAAAATTGAAGACTTGCAAGAATTTCAAATGGAATCAGCAATATTAATGATTATTTATGCGGAGATAGTAAATACGGGTATCTTTGGTACAGCCCCTTCTGACAATTATTGTATAGCATTTATTGAGGGTCACCGTATTTTGAATCGTATATCACAAACTTACTTTGATTCATCACACCCAAGAGCTTCTAGTATTGAAGAACTAATGTTAACAATTCAACTTTTAAATCAGAAGCAACAGGTACTTAATCTTCTTGAAGAATCACCCTATTTCAAAGAGAAAATTACTACTTCCCAAGAAAAAGCATCTTATGAATTAGCACAAGCAGAATTCGATGTTTCTTTCACTGCACAGTTTTTCCAAAAACTGCGAAGCGATTGGTGGTGGAATGATTCTATAGCATCATATTCTGTTTATGAAAGAAGTTTAGCGCATCTACAGAATGCATTAAATATTTACAAAAAACTTCCTGATGATCCTGAATTTATAGCAAAACAAATTGAACAAAATCTTATGTTAACAAACCTTGTAATGAGGAACAAGGAATTTGTTGAGCATTATCTTAGACTTAGTTTTGAGGCAGCAAAAAACGATAATTTTATTGCAAGTGTTGAATATCTCAATTTAGTATTGGGTTTGAGTAACGAAGCTTTAGAAGCTATCTCAGCAAATATTCAACAAGAATCAACAAATCTTAAACTAAAAGAGAGGATAATAAAGGAAGAGACCTTTCATACTTTTCTGCAAGGCATATCACTTTTAGCAGCTAAAACATCCCAACTGAATTATATGATTACTACAGCTAAGAAAGAAGAATTACAAGATATAATAAAACAAATTGAGGAAATAGTTAATAGTCCGGATCTCAATATTAATAGGAATTACGTAAGTAGTTTACCTTTTGTATATCTAAACTATGTTCAAGAATTTAAAATTGCATTACTTGAGAGTACATCCTATGAAGAAGCAATGAAAAGGGCTGAGCAAAATTTCACACGCTTCTTTGAAAGGTTAGAATTTGCCACCAGCGATTTAGCAGCTCAGTTAACTAAATTAGATAAGAAAGGTAAAAAGATTAAGCAAGAAACAATTTCTCAAATGATAGAGAATATTCAGAATATAAAACTGGCTACTTACTTTTTGCCAAAAAGTGAAGATAAACTGTACATTGTAAAAGATATTGAATGTCTAGAATTCATTGCAAACTCAATCCAGTTAGAACAATTTTTGAGGGATAAGGAAACAAATGAAGTTCTTGACTTAATTTATCATGCGAAAGCTCATTATTATTCGACAAAAGCTTTAGAAATAACCCAATTAAGCAGTTTTACAAGAATAGATAGTGAATGGGTTGAAAAGCGATACAGCCAAACATTTATTCAAGGTCAGGATATCGAGTTACGTCTATTTGAACTAGCTAGACAGTATCTTTTTCTAAATACTGTAATTGATGAGATTGCTAATGGTTATAAGGTTGCAAATACTAAAGACAAGACAATTTCAGAAAATTATCAAACAATTATACAACATGCTTTCAATCAATTTGCTGTTTTTGATGCGATTAATATACGCATTGCTGACGATTGCAATGAATTATTGAAACACAGGCAATTATTTAGAATAGAATCTTCTGACATCAATTGGAAAGCTATAGAGGTAAAAAAACAGTTAACTGACACTTTAATAGATTTTCTTGAAGCTACAAAGAACGCTATTCTCGGTTATGGAGCCAGTAATAATAATGATACATACAAAGCTGCCTCATATTTCAATGATGCATCTAAATTCGCGCAAAGCGCTAACGAGACAATGCAACCAATATCACATTATGATGAAACATTTGCACAGTTGGCAAAAACTGCCTATGAATATAGTATTTTACTTAAGGAGTTAGATAGGAAGGCTAGATCTAATGAAAAATTACAGAACCTTCCAATAGATCAGATATTCAACACTCTGAAACAACTTACTTTCCTCTCTTGATTTTTTCCTTTTGGATTAAGAGCAATAGTTTGATAACAAAAAGCGAATTTTTTTTAAACCAGTATGTTTAAGTCTCACAAGATGAGTAATCTGCCGATATCTGATGATACAATTACTATGTTCAATCAAGCTTATGATGTTATAGATAAAATTAGAGGTGAACCAAATAGTGAGCTGGATCAGTATTTTGTAACAAGAGAAACAAGTCTAAAGCGTGCATTGCTAGTAAACCCTGAAGATTATGATAAGAAGAGAATAGCAATGTTGGGAGATATGGACCTTGTTTCGTTGGGTATAGGAATGTTTAGTAAACCTAGAGATCTTGCCGTACTTGATTTAGACAAAAGAGTTTCAGAAATAGCCTTAAATATGAAATTTAACCAAAAAATCCGTTCTGTTCGGTTTGTAAATTTAGATATAAGAATTCGGATGATCGCTATCTTGAGAAATCAATTTGACTATATTTTCATTGAACCACCTTTGACAAAGGAAGGGCTGGAAGTAGGGCTTTCAAGGGCTTTGCAATGCGCAAAAAAAGAAGACCCTTCAAAAATTTTTCTTTCTTTTGACGCACCTAACAAAGAAGAACTTGTAGAGAAATACACAGAAAAAATGAATTTAACAATTGAAAGTGTAAAGAAATCTTTCAATGAATATATGTTTAATACACCGTTAGGGAAAAAAACTTCCGATTTATTCATAATAAAAGTAAATACAAACTCCAAAGAATCTGTCTCAGAACACTACTTTGGACCTTTGTACTTCCGAGAGAGTACACAAGTTCCTCACCCTTATGAATGCCGTTGTGGAAAAATCTACAATGTTGGAAAAAATGAGGAATATAGTTCATTAGAAGATTTAAAGAACAAAGGATGTCCGATATGTGGTCATTCAGAAGATTTTCGGTATGCATCAAGCATAATGCTAGATGAAACGCAATAGAAGTATTAGTATAACATGTGATTCCATGTCAGAACCACCAAAGAGAAAGACAATTTGTGCGATTTGCGAGAAAGACATCATTCTTTCAAGTGATATACTACTCAATGGGTGTCCAAACTGTGGATCTTTCAAGTTCAAAACTTTCAAAGAAGGAAGTATAAAATTTCAAGATGAGAAAGAATTAGATATAATAGTTGAAAAGGAAGTAGACAATACAGATATTCAAGAAGGTTTGGAATCAATTCGGTTAACAAGTGAAGGGATTTTTGAGGTTGATATAGAAAAACTTCTAACAGAATCAGGAAAGGAAAAACCAATTATCAGTAGAGATAAGGATGGTTCTTATTTCATCAAATTCTCTACAAAAGAAGAATAAAATTGAAAAATTAAAACTTCTCACTTTTCACAAAATTTTAAATGTCATTAATTAAAGAGAGGAAGAGGTATTCTTCTTGGCAATGAAAGAACAACTAGCAAAAGAGCAAAGAATCGCAAGTGGAGTTAAAGAAATACTCGAATTTAGAGGATTTAAAATCACTACAATAAATGAAGATGACGAATTTATGGACGTTTATGCTGAAAAAATTGGGCAAGATAATGAGAAAAAAACAGCATTGGCAAGATTTCCAAAAAACCCGCAGGTTGGAGTAAAAACTATTAGAATTCTCGGGAAACTTCAAGCTGAAGAGGAATTAGATGAAGCATTACTTATTGCTGAAGCCCCGTTAACTCATTACGCAAAAAAAGAATCTGTAAAACTTGGAATAGAGATTATCAGTAGTTCAAACCCATTGTTCAATATTTTTGAGCATAAGCTAGTCCCTCATCATATCAAGTTATCCAATAAAGAAATCCGTTCATTCCTAATAAATTATCAAGTCGCAAAACATCAAATCCCAAAAATTTTAGAGTCAGATCCCGCTGTTAAAGCGATTCAAGCAAAACCAGGTGATGTCCTGAGAATTGTCAGAAATCCTATATTAGGTGAACAAGGAGCTTACTATAGAGTCGTTATAAAATCGACTTCCAGGCTTCGTCTTACAGACACAGCTGCAAAGAAAAAGAAGACAGCAGTAAAGAAGACAGCAGTAAAGAAGACATCAACCAAAAAGGTAACTAAAAAGACTGAAGCAATAGCTGAAGCAAAACCAGATGAAAAGAAAACTGCAGAAAAGAAGAAAGCAACCAAAACTAAAACAAAACCAGATAGAAAGAAAACTGCAGAAAAGAAAAAAGCAACTAAAAAAGTAACTAAAAAAACTGAAACAAAAGCTAAAACAAAGCCAGCTGAAAAGAAAACATCAGCTAAAAAGAAATAATTCAGGGGTTAATCATGATTACATTCCTTTCAGGAGGAACTGGAACCCCAAAGTTAATTCAAGGCTTTAGAACTATTTTAAGTGACGAAAATCTATCTGTGATAGTAAATACTGCAGATGATATATGGCTCTCGGGAATCTATATCTCACCTGATGTGGATACGATACTCTACTTATTCAGTGATTTATTAGATGAAAAAAAATTTTGGGGCATAAAAAACGACACATTCAACGCTTTAAGGATGTTGCACTTACTTGGTTTTCCTTCTTGGTTCAACTTAGGTGATCAAGACCTAGCTATTAATCTTTTTAGAACTCTGATGATTCAAAAAGGGCACTCTCAGGCGAATATTGTAAAAGCGCTTTCAAATCTTCTAAATATTAAAGCAACAGTTATTCCATGCACAAACAATCATATAGAGAGTCGCATTATCACCGAAAAGAAAGGTGATATTCATTTTCAAGAATTCTGGGT
>DAOVRE010000113.1 GCA_030628305.1 Candidatus Heimdallarchaeota archaeon
ACCAAGTAGAGCGATAAACATATCTTCTAGAACATCAACCTTTCCGATAATTACACGTCTTAGTTCGCTGTATATTTCTTCCCAGACTCTCTTTACATCTTTTGGTGTAACAACTGCTTCTGTTGTTGTCTTTGCTTTAGCTTTTCCTTTTACTTCACTATTTTCTTCACTCATTTTTTTCACTTTTCCTTATATTATTTTTTTTTCCTTGTAATCTTACAATCTATCAATTAATCCTTTAATAAATGTCATATATCTCATGAACACAAATTCAGGTATGAACTTTGGTCTATTAAGATATTCGTTTATTCTAACTAATTCATCATAAAGATCTTTAAATCTTAATGAAGGAATTTTTGTGCTTAAGTATTCAGCTATTTCTTCTGGTGAAGACATTGATTGCCTTGACACTTTTCTTAAGCCTCTTACCATTGATCTATATAGAAGACCAACAGCCTCACTATATGCACCTGAATCAACGATTCGCCGTATTTCTCTGTCAAACCGTGATGTCCCTTCTTCTCCTCTAACCTTAGTCCATAACACTGGAGACAATCTTGTTTTCTTTGGTATCAATGGATAAGCTATTACTGCAAACAGGATAGGTATAAAGGGCGAATAAAGTGGAAACATTGACATTTCTGTTATAAATTTCATTATTGCCATTGAATATACTGAAGCGCTGTAAAACTTCTGATGAGCATGACCTTCATCGAAGATTATAGGGATAGCTGTTCCTGCAGTTAGATTCATATCGCTTCCTAAATAATTAAACAAGTTCCTACTAAATATTAAATTATCATTTTCTTCTGGTTTGTCAATCCATTTGTTAATGAAAATATCAGGATCAGCAATCATTACTATTTTACCGCGACCAATTGGTAAAGTCATAATTGGAGCAAACATAACATTTCCCCATTCATCAGCATCTGGAAATGCATTGCCTTCTTTTGCTGATTGGAAATCAGATTCCAGCCAAGCCGATCTCGAGGTGTAGAACGGAAGGAAGGGGAGAAACATATCTTCTATTTCAAAACCGAATATTTCCAATGAAATGGCTTGTAGTGGCATCCAATCGGTTCTATAAACCTCTTCGCCACTTACATTTTCAGAGTGTCTGATAGCTAAACTCAAAACTGTTCCAAACTCCATTTGCAAACCTTTGGATATACCATCAGTCAGAGGGTTTGATGTTTCCATATTTCTCAGAAGAGGTTGAGCAGGATTTGTTGTGTATGTTTCTGCATCCATTAGAACTGATCCATTAAAGGCAAAACCTTTCAGCATTCCCAACATACTAAAGATTAATGTCTCAGGACCTGCTGTTTGATTTTCTCCACCAAATCCAAACAAATCTAATAGAGAGGGTATTGATCCGTTACTTATTTCAGCTATATCATCCCAAGCATTAAGGAGAGAGAAGAATGGATCAAAAATCTGCGCTCCCGTACCAAAATCGTCAGCTATGACCAAACTACCGCCCTTTGCTAGGAATGTTACCAAAGATATTGTATCTATGGTGTCATAATTTGCTGCTGGACCAATGATTGCAACTATTCCAGGATCAGGATAACGGTTAAGTATTGCTAGAGAAGACATACCATTTGAAATGTTATATCCTTCATTTTCTAAGTTAACCCTTAAGCTTGATAATCCATCCCAACCTTCATTATAGATGCTAAATTTTGTTCCATATCCAGCTAAACCAACGACTCCTAGCAATATAGGCACCACTATGATCATAAAAAGTATGAACATTGCAATGGAGTATTTTGAGAAATTTCTAATGAATTCAGACATCAAGTATAAAATCAGAATTACTATAGTTACCACTATCATCATAGCTCCAATTTCTCGAGAAAATATGTAAGCTACGATTGTTCCTACAATAGCCAAGACTTCGGCAACTATGAAGAGAACTAATTTTCTTGGAGATATTTGTATATTTATTCTCTTCTTCTTAGCCTCTGGACTTGATCTTCTTTCTCTTGACTTGTTTCTTTGTTTGTTGTCTTGCTGGCTCAACTAATTCTACACCTTGTTCTCTTATTCCACGGAAACATATATCTAATCTCTGGATGGCTTCTTGATAGTCATCATATTGAATTTCCGTGTCAGTATATCTAGCAATTTCAAAGGATGTAAGATACTCGTCCATAACTTCTGTGGAGATGTTAGCTCTATTAGCAACTGAAAAACCAAATTCTCTTCCAGTTTCATATGGTGCACGGGACATATCTAGTAACCCGTTAGCAATGTTGGCTAATCCTCCAAAGGAAGCTATAACGGCACCTTTGTAATCTTGTCTTTGCTCAAATATTCTTACATCTGCCATAACAGATGTAAACATCTGGTTTAATGATTTCACTTGTTTTCTTTTCTTGAAGAACCCAAAGATACCTCTATGACTCAATTTTCATTTCACCTACTTCTATTTTATCTACTATTTTTAATAATGCACGTAATCCGGAATTGAAGTCATTTTCAGTAATTTCTTCATGTCCATATCGTGCTTTTTCGAAATACGAGAGAAGTGTGTACATTATCTCTCGTTCAATTTTACCTTTTTCTGAAAGTAATCGCGAAAACTCCCAAGGAGTTTGACTCTTATATCTTGGTAAGTCGAAGAATTCTCGTCCAATACCTTCTACCACTGTCCAAGTTTTTAGTAACCCTTCTTGATATCTTCCTTCTAACCCGTCTCTTTTAATATCTTCTATTATCTCTTTTAGATAATCACGCAATCGTCTTCTGAAAGTTTGTTTCTTTGCATAAGTTTGCAGAGAATGTCTATTAAACCACAAGAAAAGAAGTGCTACAACTGCCACAATACCTCCAATAACACCGCCAATTATAGCACCAATGCTACCTGTTATTCCCCCAGGTGGAGGGGCAGTAGGACTAGCATTGATAACAACTAAATTCACTGGAGTTGTGGATCTTGAATTTTCAACAGCATCCACTGCTTCAATATTATATTCCAAATTATAATTACCATAATCGGGTAGTTCTATATCTGAGAGATCAAATGTTGCTTCAAATACATCAGAGACTCCAACGCGGGTCATAGTGATATCATAATCCACTTCGTTGTAAGTAATATGTAATATCACCTCAGATACTGAAGTAAGAATATCTGTCACTGTTGCAGTGAATTCAAGTGTAGTATCGGGGGTAATATATGAAATATTTCCCGCTACTGCTACATTACTAATTGATGGTGCATCACCATCAACAGCTTGTACGGTCCGCATATTGCCGATGAGAGAATTATGTATCGGTAATGCCGTATCATATGCAACATAGTACCACTCATAATGGTAATTGTACTGAAGTGTTAGCTGATAGAACCATTGATTGGTACTAGGGACATTAGTCATCAAAGCTACAATATAATCTGTCTGATTCACAAGTGTAACTAAATTGTGGCTATTAACATGAAGTGTGACATTTTCCATACCACTCCAAACAATACTATCGTTAATAAATACGGTAATGTTAATGTGAGGAACTAATGGATTAAGAGATGGAATTACTGTAGGAATTTGTTCTTCAAATGGTTCAACAAAATCACCTAGTTGGAAGGTATTGTAACCTGTATATGTATTATTCCAATACAAATCTGCATCATAGTATAGAAGAGCGTTAGTTTGTTTTGCACCAAATTCATCTAAACCATGTCCTTTATAATCTTTCACTTCAACATAGAATCTGACATAATATTGTGATTCTGCGACAGTTGCATTAATCATACCTCTATATTGATCCCCACCAACATGCCATAGCGCAAAGGATTGCCACCCACCTACTGATGAATTACCTATTGGCTCTAAATACTTAAAGAAAAACTCGACTGATCTAATTCCTGTTCCAATATCAGTAACATAAACATCGAATTGAATGTTGAAATATGGATCGTGAATTCCAGGATCGTAAGGATCAGGAGTCACAACCTCACTGGTAACAACTGGTTTGTTGTTATCAGGACCATAAATATTAATTGTACGAGTTATGGAAGTAGCTGGGGCATAATCTCCACCAGAGGCTACTAATGACAGACCTGGATATGCGTGAGTGTCTTGAAGTATTGATAGAAAATTAAGAGCGGTAAAATCAACCCAATTCTTAGTTGAAGTAATTAGGAGATTAGATGTTTCAATATTACCACCATCTGTTAGTGTAATGAAAATATTTACTTTCTCTGGCAGTCTTAACCATTGATCAGTTACTGTCAAAGTGTAATTGTGAGTTGCATCAAGAGCTCCCCAGAAAGTACTATTGAATAAAGTAGATGTTGTACCATCTAAAATATTTGCTCCACTGGGATCTGTTAGAGTTAGTATAAGTGCAAAATAAGTATTGAATACAGAATTATTAAGAACTCCAGCAGCAGCTGCATAACGGTAATCAGCTCCTGAAACAGCTAGAGGCGTAACCGTTATTGTTTTTGTTTGAGTTTCATTAGTAGAATAATCTGGAATGATTGTATCCATATGTCTTGATCCTGTAGTAACAGAATATGATTGAACAATTGAATCAGGGAAGTTTAGTTGGAAACTGGATGATTGTGCAGCATTGCCATATTCATCATATAATGCCACAGTATAACCAATGGTGTTTCCAGTCGTATAATATCGAACACCATCATCCAAATCCAAATCTATTCGAGTTATATTTACTGCTAATTGTCCCTCTAAACTATCATGAGTTAAAGTTGATCCAACAAATTCATCCCCGTTAGGATCTACTAAGAAATTAAAAATAAGCACATCTGTTACATCAGATATGTTGGTACCATCAAAATAAAATGTATCTTGAATCTCAGCTGTAGGATTTGATGTTACATAATCATTAGTATAAATAGTCCCCTCTCCTGCCCCAGAAATCGTTAGTCTAACAGTTGAATCAGGTTCCAAACCTGATTGTGAAGTTAGATTTGCATAAATTGTAATTAATGTACCTCCAATAATTTCAGTTGGAGTGTTAATTTTACTTGGTCCCACTATAAAGTAGGCATCAACAACCACTTGGTTCTCTGTAGCATCTACAATAATTTCATAAATCAATCTATCATTTTGAATATCACTGGTTCCTTCGTCTGTAAAGAAATTATACCCAAGTTGGTCAATATCATAATACGCTTCATAAGTGACATCATCCACCAAAACAGGGGCAGTATTTGAATAAAGATCTTGAGTGGAGGAGAAAGTTCTGTTATTCTCAAAATGTATACCGTCAAGTAACCAATCGATCTTAAGAGTGTATTCTGTTCCAGTTGGATCTATGATTGTATCATTATCAAATAAAATTCGAGTATTAAATGAATAAGAAGCAGATGGATTTGTGACATCAACAGTTACATCTACTTTGATTTGTCCAAAATAGAAAACATTTACATCCCCTGGACTCCCTGTCCCTCTCCCCATGCCTGGGTTACCATAGAACCATGCAAGAAGGGTAATTTCTCCTATCTTAGAGAATGGGTCTATAGAAAGAGCAGAAGTAGTCAATTGAATAGTAAACTCGCCTTGAGTATTAGTTACAGCACTTCCGACTTGATATTGAGGTGTTTCATAGGTCCCAGGACTAGCAGTAAACTGGCTTTCAGTAACATTATAAAATAACCAAACAGTTTCCCCACTCCAGTAATCTCCCGACACTATACCTTGCAGAACGCCTATTACATTAATAGTATTACCTCTTACAACATAGCTATTTACTGTTTCTAATACACCCTTCATTATTGTTGGCATGGTTTGAATTTCTGTGTCGACACCTTGAATTGATAATTCGCTAGTTCTTGGAGAATAGATTGTTTTCTCAGATTCTTCTTGTTGAATAATTTCATCTACTATTTCAGGAAAATATTCATATCTAGTTTGTGCATTAGTATTGTCTACAATTGTATGGGTACCTTGTCCAAATATATATGTTGGAGAATTGATTTTGTCATTTTGCTCTTGTAATATACTCTGAGTTTGTACAAAAGCAACTGTAGACAATTGTATAATGAGTATTAGAAAGAAGATCATCCCGGTTAGTTTTGTTCTAATACTCTTCATAGACAATATCTCTCCTTAA
>DAOVRE010000186.1 GCA_030628305.1 Candidatus Heimdallarchaeota archaeon
ATAATGTTATGAGCATCACTCCCTGAAATCATAGGAAGTGATATAACAGCTTTTTCTAATGGGTCTATTTCTCTACTAACTATTTTTTGTACAGCATTATAAATATCAACAATAACTGCAGTAGGGTCATAAGTTTGCTGTGGTACAGCAGCATGACCACCTTTTCCTTTAACAGTTATTTTGAATTGATCAGCTGACGCAAGAAACGGACCAACTCGTGTTCCAATTACTCCTGCATCTAATTCTCTCCATATGTGAATGCCAAAGATAGAATCAACATCATCTAAATGTCCTTCTTCTACAATCTTTGCTGCACCACCGCCTCCTTCTTCTGCTGGCTGAAAAATTAGCTTTACTTTTCCATTTACTTTATCTTTATTCTCGTAAAGGATTTTAGCTGCACCTAATAACATTGCAATGTGCGTGTCATGACCACATGCATGCATCTTTCCTGGGATTTTACTCTTATAGGGAACATCATTTTCCTCTTGAATGTCCAGAGCATCGGTATCTGCACGAAGAGCAACTGTTTTTCCATCGTTTGCACCTTCCAAGACTGCAATTACTCCCGTTTTTGCAGTTCTTACTGTCTCATAACCGAATTTATGTAATTCTGCTTCGATGAATTGAGCAGTTTTTTCTTCCTCAAATTTTGTTTCAGGATGCATATGAATATGTCTTCTTGTATCGATAACATACTGTTCAATTGATTTTGATTCATCAATTATTTTCTGTTTGAATTCAATGAGATCCATAAGAGCATTCAGAGTATAGAATATTTTTACTTTTCTATAACCAAAAAATGAATCTACTATTTATAATTATTTGGAATTACTATTATATATAAATATATTAAAACCCTCTGAAAGTTGAAATTATTCAAACAAGAGCACATAATCTTTATAAAACTCGTATATTGTTTAATCCCGATATAAACGAGAAGTAATGAGAAATTGTACCTTTATGGTACAATAAAATAGTACCTATATTGGAGAAAAGAAAATGAGTAATAAAGAATACGATGTTGTTATAGTTGGAGCAGGTTGTGCTGGACCTGCAGCTGCAAAGAAAGCAGCTGAATTGGGACTCAAAGTTATTCTTTTTGAGAAATCACAAGTCCCTGGAGAAAAGAATGTCTCAGGTACATGTTTGAATGGAGCTGCTCTTGTAGACCCCGACTTACATTACCTGATGGAAGGACCTGTAGAAAGAGAAATTCGTGAAATGCGAACCTACCATATAAACAAAGATAGAACTACCGTTTTTCATGAAATTCCTTCAAAAGGTCTTTTACTTCTATCAGTCAGAAGGGATCATTATGATGCATGGCATGTTGAAGAAGCTAAGAAGGCTGGAGCAGAAGTAAGGTTATCGACCACAATTTTAGACATAATCGAAGAAGATGGATCTGTAAAGGGTGTTGTCACAGATACGGGAGAAAAATTCTATGGTAAAGTGGTAATAGATGCAGCTGGAGTTAACTCTATAGTAGGAAGAAAAGCTGGTCTTATCCCTAAAAGAAAAGGAACAAACATGATTCTTTATGTGACAGTGTGTGTTGAACTAGGTGAAGAAGTTATTAATGAAAGATTTGGCGATTGTATTGAATACTATCTATCGCCAGGAATTCAACATAAGACTTGGCCATGGATTTTTCCAAAGAAAGACACCGTCACCTTAGGAACTGGTGGGTACATGGATGAGCATCTTTTGAATGATGAGTTTCCAAATATCAATAAATATATGGAAAACTATCTGAATCTACCAATTGTAAAGAAAAAATTGGAAGGTGGAAAGATTGTTGCTTGGGGACTTCACCTTGAATATGACGAAAAAATTGAACAAAGAGTGAAAAATGGTTTAATTCTAACTGGAGAAGCAGGAGGATTTGTTATCCCATTCCTAGGAGAGGGAATGGTCGAAGCGTATTTTACTGGAATTTATGCTGCCCAAGCAGCTGCAAAAGCTATCGAAACAAATGATTTCTCAAAAGAGAAACTTGCAGAAACTTATGAAACACTGATTAGTGAAAACTTATTCATGCAAACCTTTAGACACATTGCGGCTGTGAATAAAGAAGCTGTATTGACTAAAACTGATGAGGAAATAACCCAAATGATGCAACAAGTAATCATGGGTGGAGGTTTCATCTCAAACGCAGTCCATACTAATTGGATGAAAGGTGTCGAAGACCAAGATATGGAACGAATTCAAGATGCTTATGATTTCTTAGAATTGATGAGACCATATGCTCAAGTAGATCCATATTTTGAGAATTTATACAATGAGAGGAAAAGAAAATGAAGTTCGAAATAAAAGTAGAGTATTATCCTGGAGACACTGGAGAATTCATCAAAGTTATTGAAGAGAATTGTACTGGTTGCGGTGAATGTGCTAAATTCTGTACAAGAGATGTTTGGCAACCCGATGGTGCTATCTATCGTCCAGTAAATTTGAAAGATTGTGTTGAATGTGGAGCTTGTTGGAATGTCTGTGAATTTGATGCTGTTATCTTCAATGAACCTAAAGGTGGAACAGGCGTAAAATTCGAATACGGATAAAGGAGATAAGAAAATGACAGACAAAGAAGAATTTCTCGAATTGTTAAAAAAACAAGCAGAAAAATACACTAATCCAAAAGTTGCTAGACATTTTAAGGGTTGGAATAAAACACTGCAGTACCACTTTACAGATATTGATGAATATTATGTAATTGAGCTTGTTGATGGTGTCCCACAACCTCTTGAAGAGAAAAAACTAGATAATCCAACTATTATGTATTCGATGAGTGTTGAGACATTTGTAGCTTTAAACAAGGGTGAAGTTTCTGGCTTCAAACTTTATCAACAGAAGAAGCTAAAAGTCAAAGCAACAATGCCAGAGATGTTGAAATTACAGAAACTAGATAAACTCTAGTTCTTATTTTTCTTTACAATTATTGTTAAATAAGAATTCTTAAGTGCAATAAATTGTAGATTATTTTGAATTATATGCCTGAGTTACGTGGAGTAGTAGCTGGAATGGATTGCGCAAATTGCGTAGCCAAGGTACGAAAAAATTTAGAGAATACTCCAGGTATCGAAGATGTTAAACTTAATCTTGTATCAACAAAACTCATCGTTGAATATAACAGTGAACATGCTTCTGAGAAAGATATTATTAATATCATCAAGAAGGCAGGTTATGGATTTGATCACTCCTATGTGCAAAAATCTTTTTTTAACCTCAAACACAACAAAAACCTGATTTTTTTCATTGTGGGAGCAGTATTTTTAGTGACAGCATTAATAATAGATTCTCTAAATGTACAACATTATCACCCACTGTTCTATATCCCTGTAATCGTTGTAGGAGGGATACCAGTTTATACAAAAGCATTCAACTCGCTAAGAGCTAGAACATTTGATATCGATTTATTAATGGTGTTAGCTATAATTGGTGCAATGATTATCGAACAATGGGAAGAAGCAGCAGAGATTATCGTTCTATTTACTTTAGCTGAATTATTGGAAGCTTTTTCTATGGATAAAGCGAGGCAATCAATACGATCTTTAATGGATTTGACTCCTCCAACAGCAATAAGACTGATAAAAGGTAAAAAGCATGAAACTGTACCCTTAGAAGATTTAGTTGTAGGAGACAGAGTGAGTGTTAAACCTGGGGGAAAAATACCTATAGATGGGAAAATAGACTGGGGCAATACTAATGTTGATCAGAGTCCAATCACAGGAGAATCAACACCAATAGTCAAAACCGTTGGAGATCAAGTTTTTTCTGGTTCTATAAATCTTGATGGTTATATTATAATCCGAGTTACTAGAATGCCACAAGAATCTACTGTTGCCCAAATAAGGCTGCTTATTGAAGATGCAGAACAACAGAAGTCAAAAAGAGAATTGTTTATCCAGAGGTTCGCAAAATACTATACACCTATTATGGTTGGTGTCGCATTGTTAGTTTTCCTTGTACCAGGAGTATTTCTTAATATTCCAATAGATTCAGAAACTCTTCGTTACTGGTTGTATCAAAGTTTGGTTATTTTGGTTATATCCTGCCCATGTGCACTAGTTCTTTCAACTCCCATCACTGTAGTTACTGCTATAACACGTGCCTCCAAACGTGGAGTATTGATCAAAGGTGGAAAATTTCTAGAAGCACTTTCTGATGTCGATACAGTTGCTATGGATAAAACCGGTACTTTATCCACAGGAAATTTGCGTGCCTATAAAGTAGAAGCTTTGGAAGGTTATTCAGAACAAGAAATAATTGAAATAGCTTACGCACGTTATGAAACTTGGTCAAACTTGCCAGAGGCGGTCTAACCGTCGTTTAGGTGGGTCCCCTCGCGTGCGGTGAGGGGAAGAGGATTATAAGGAAGGAAGGAGCGTACCGGACAGCGAAGCGATATTGTGTGCGGCATTAGTATGAGTGTTAACTTTTCGTCCACACTTTTTGCAAGGAGCATGATC
>DAOVRE010000150.1 GCA_030628305.1 Candidatus Heimdallarchaeota archaeon
CAGTTGCAACTCCGTCTCCATCTGTAGTTGCAGTAAGAATCTTCTTTGAACTATCAGGAAGAGTTAACTCAACTGTTACTGAAACACCTACTACAGGACTTCCAACATCATCTCTTACAGAAACTGTTACAATTATTGTGTATTTAAGATTGTTAGGTGGTCCAGATTGAAGATGTGTGATAGTGATTGAGTGAACATGAATCTCTGGAGTTGAACCATCAGCCAGGGTTGTTTCACTCACTTCATCTGATTTTGATCCCTCATTGTTTGAGGTGTCTACTGCCGAAATCTTATATGTGTAGGATGTGCTTGGAGATAGACCAACGTCACTATAACTATTAGTTGTTACTGTGTCAATCAATAATCCATCTCTATATACATTATAATGATCTAAATCACTTTCAGCATTACTAGTCCAGCTCAGATCTATTTGTGATTCACTTATGACAGTAGCAGATAAACCAACTACTTGATCGGGGGGTGTCGTATCACCTGAATCATAGTTGGCTGCACCAGGAGTTGGAACAGTAAAGGTAATCCAAGTTGAAGCACCATCGGTCTCTCGTCCTATAGAAATATCATTTGTGCTGCTTGTATAGGTATGGGAGTCAATAATGGTTGAACCATCGGTAGCTAGGAGATGGACATCATCACCATCATTATTGAGAGCCAATCCAGTCGTAGTTTGGTAAAACACCAGGTACCCACCAGCTGTGATTATTGTCCCACCAGATATTGTATAAGGAGATGTTCCTGCACCAATAAGATCATCTAAAACACATCCTGAAAGGTCAACATCTTCAAGGGATGGATTATACAATTCAATCCACTCTGTTGAGTAAAGGACATAAGGATCAGGCAGATATTCGTTGATGAGTATAGTAAACACATCGCCACCAGAAGAACCACCTGTATTAGCAGCTCCAGGTGTTGGAGTTGCAAAAGTAATCCAAGTTGAAGCACCATCAGTCTCCCTGCCTATGGAAATATCGTCTGAACTGCTGGTATAAGTATGGGAATCGATGACAGTAGAACCATCTGTATCAATGAGGTTAACATCATCACCAGCATTGTTCAAGTAGAGACCAGTAGTTGATTGGTACAAAACAAGGTAACCATTTGCCGAAATTATGGTTCCTCCAGGAAGAGTATAGGCTGAAGTTCCGCCACCTATTAAATCATCTATTTTGCATCCAGATAAATCAATATCCTCACCTACTGGATTATACAATTCAATCCATTCTTCGGCGAAGAGACTAAACGGATCTGGGAGATATTCATTGATGACTACCATAGAAGGAATAGCTACAACACCATCATTATCAACTATTACAGAAATCTGATGAATGCCAACATTCGATGATGGATCTGTTGCTTCTGCTCTTACAGTATGGATACCTTCTGAATAAGCAGTTGTATCCCAGACATAGGAAGAACCTGTTGACACTTCAATTCCATCTATGAGTATTTTTTGTGATACCACACTATCATCATCAGTGGCATCTACTGTGATAGTAATTGAATCGCTAACAATAGAATCATCGACAGGGTTGGTTATTGTAACTGAGGGGGGAATGAAATCTCCACCACTACCACTTAAATCAATAATAGCATCAACAGAAAGATGATCCGAACCTGTCAATGCATGTGCAGTATCACCAGTTGTAGAACTTAAGATATAAGAAGCGAGTTGTTGATTTACATAGATATAGTCTATTCTCGAATCATAATCGGGAGATGTGATTCCTAAATCAGTTGGATGTAAAGTTCGGAATACATCTGTAAAACTATGAATTGCTGATTGATATTGACTGAAATCTCCACTGGTTTCAGGATTAATATAAGGTGGAACCAGCATAGAGCAAGGACCATAACCCAAACCAGTTTGAAGTGTATTGAGTGTGTAATCTTCAGGAGAGAATGAATTAAGGTCACCCATATACATTATAGGCACAGAACCAAGATTATCCATATAATTTATAATTCCTTCTTGTTCCCATTCACGCCTTTCTTCGTTCTCTATTCCAGTCATAGCTTTAAGATGAGAACCAATCATATGGATGGGAATCCCATAAACATCGACTATAGCGTGCAAGAAATCATGAGTAACATCATAATTTGAACTATCATCAAGAGGAACGGTCAGAAGTTGATTAGTTTCCAAAATTGGAAAACGACTTAGAATTGCGGCACCACTTGTACTGTAACTAATATCCTGTAAGGTATAACCAACATACGGATCCTCGCTAGTGAAATAAGCATTAAATTCTGCAACATATTGGTCAAGTTTTGCATCTGAATTATCGTCCCAATACCCTGTTTCAATAAAAATGATGATATCCGCATTCTCTTCATAAACTACATTTTTCCAATCTGGATGTGTAGCAGATTCACCACTTTCCTTGATGTTGTAAGCCATCACCTTGAAAGGAGAACCAGCGATGGAATTGTTTACATTAACAGATATAATGTCTGAGCCTAGATTTGAGGATGGATCGGTCGCTTCAGCTCTAATAGTATGTAATATATCTTGTTCTAGAGTTGTATCCCAAGAATAAGAAGAACCACTAGATACTAGAACATCATCTACAAAGATAGATTGCGTAGCTATTCCACTTTCATCAGTAGCAGAAACAGAGATAGTTATTGTTCCAGACACTGTGGTACCGTCGATAGGAGATGTAATTGTAACAACAGGAGGGGTTGTATCGCTACCGCCATTGGATACAGTAACAGTAATAGAATCTGTACCAACTACTGTTTTATCGTAGGCATAAGCTTCGATAGAATGAGAACCATCAGAATAAGCTGTCGAATCCCAGGAATACGTATAAGAGTAAGTTACGACAGTAATACCATCGATTCTAATGCCATATTCCCTAATAGCATTTTGTAGATCATATGCCTCAAAGCTAATTGAAACTGCACCAAACACAGTTGCACCAGCGGTAGGAGAGAGAATGGTTACAACGGGAGGGATGTTATCAGGTTTAACAGCATTAATAGGCACAACTTGGTTTGCAAGAATCACTATTACAAAAAATGTAAAAATGACTCGGAGAGATTTTCTATTGAATTTCTTTTCCAATTTTTTTCACCATTAATTTAGAATGATATGGAAATTAAAGTAAATAATAACCAACAAACAAAAGCAGCATGTAATATTTAAAAGTTTCAGCTAAATAAAACGAGAAATGTACTAAAATACTCATATTAATCCTAAGAGGCCCTATAGTAAAAAGAAGTATAAAATGGTGGGGACTGGGTGATTTGAACACCCGACCAATTGGTTTTGCCGACATTGTTAAACAATGTTCTCTGGAGCCAACCACGAAGCAAATTTTTACTACGCAAGTAAAAATTATCTACCGGATTACTCCACGGCTTACGCGCAGCAAACCGTGACTGAGCCAAGTCCCCGACCGTGCTCGAAACAGTGTTGCTTTTACAGTTTTTTAAGGTTTTCTTTAAGCTTTGAAAAATAGGATAGACAAAAATTGTTCTTATGTAAAAGAGGAAAAAAAGGAAAAAAGATTGAGAAAAACAGGATTATTCAATCAATTTTTCCAACTCATCCACAAATCTTTCGTATTGTTTCATCCCTAATTTCCAGAAATCAGGTTTTGTGATATCTAATCCCATCATTTCACCGAATTCTTTTGGAGATTTACTCCCACCAGATTTTAGGATCAGTTTTAATTTAGGTATGAATGCCTCGCCCTGTTCCTTATACAGTTGGTAGAGAGTATATACAAACATCTGGGCGAAAACATAAGGATAGTTGTAGAATCTAAAGTTTGGCATGTAATAATGAGGTTTCATGGTCCACTCAAAATCCATCTCCTCAAACCATTCTACTGCATCACCATAGATTTTATCTCGTGCACTTGTCCAAAGTTTTGAGATTGTTTTTCCATCTAAGAAACAACCATTCTCTACTGTTTCGTACATGCTTTGCTCAAACCACACTCTTGCACTGACTTGAAAAGTTGCCATACCAGCTCCATCCAACACTCTGCTAAGTATTGCCTTCTTTTCTTCTTTAGTTTCTGCTTCACTTAATAGAAGATCTGTTAGTAGTAGTTCTCCAAATATTGAAGCTACTTCGGCTATAACCATTGGATATCTTGCATTTATTATCGATTGCTCTCTTGAAACCATATATCCATGCACTGCATGTCCAAGCTCGTGTGCTAGTGTGTAAACATTGCCGAGTGCTCCGGTAAAAGTTTGAAGTATGTAAGATGTTTTTCCTTTATACCAACTTGCACAAAAAGCTCCGTTTCTCTTTCCCATTCTTGGACTTGCATCTATGTGATTTCTTTCAAACATGTCTTTTGCTGTTGAATAAAAATCTTCATCAAAATTGCCATATGCCTTTAAGATCAGCTCTTGTGTTCTTTTCCAGGTATATTCTATATTTGGAACATCAGGAAGAGGTGCAACAAGGTCTTCACAGCTTAATTTAGGCAAGTTCAGCATTTTAGCTTTTAGAGTTAGATATCTTCTATATATCACAGAATGTTCATCTATCGCTTTCATTAAATTGTCTATTATTTCTTTATCAACATCATTGGCTATAAGACTCTGATGCATGGGGGAATCATATTTTCTTCTTTTTGAGGTTTTAACCCAATCACTGCAAATATTGTGCATAGCTGAAGAGAATATTTCCTCATCTTTTCCAAGTACACCATATATAGCCTTGTTAGCTGACCTTCTTGTATCTTTATCGGGATGCGCCAACAATCCATTTGCTTCTCCGTAGGACAATTTTTTTGTTTCTCCTTCCACTTCAACATCAAACAGCCTTGTATTCAACCATTTAGATTGAAGTTGTTGCCACCCAATAATGCCATATTGATCTTTTTCAATAATTAGCTGCTCTTCTATTTCTGACAACCTATGAGGGTAAGATCGCTTTAGTTTTTCAAGAGAGTGTTTATAGCTCTCTAATTTTGGATCTGAAATAACTTGCTCATTCTCATAAACATATTTGCCAGTTTCTATTTCAAGAAAAGCTAATTTAGCGCCTATTTTGGCTGAGTATTCCTGTGCTTTGTTAAATAGTGTCTTTATTTCAGGTATTGTCATATTTGCTGAGA
>DAOVRE010000250.1 GCA_030628305.1 Candidatus Heimdallarchaeota archaeon
GATAGGTGGTAGCTCAACTTCTCTCTTGAGAACATCCATTAGATACTTGTTTTTTGCATTAACATAACCTTCGATATCGCCATCAGCATAAACCTCCTTTACGAAATTTACACTAAAACTATTGGTTGTGTTAAACAGAAATTTTGTGATTTGCATGTAAGTATATTCACTTTCATCCCATCTCGTCTCATTAAAATCTTCTGAAATAGATAGCAATAATTGAAGATATCTTGTATCATCAACATAGGCTCCAAAAAGTGAATTATTAGCCATTACTATGGTTTTGCATAGATTTAGTACCTCTTGTGAAGTTGTTGGAAGTGTGAGGTTTGCAGATACTTTGAAACTTTCCGCCAGTAAGTCAAAGAAATCATGAGCATCTGGTAAATATCTAGATTCATTATACGAATCCAACAAAATATCTAAATAATATTTTGTTAGAAAAACAGTTGAATCTGTTGCTATATTGACATCTGTGGAAATGTTGAATCTATCTAGCCAAAGATTGGAAAAATAATCAATACCTCCCCAAATATAATGAACTGAAGAAAACGAAAGCTGTGTTGCAAACCATTGCAGGCTGAAAATTGTTCTTAATACATTATCTGCATCGTCAAAAAGCGATGAATATGGTAATTTAGAGGAAAGATAAGGACCAATCTTTGGATTACTAGTTATATTATTTATAATGCTCGTAATAATTACTCTCATATCATCAGTTAGAATTGTACCATTTGGGTTGTGAATTATTATCTGAAAACTACTATTATCTTCACTAAATTGACCTAAGATGTCTGCACCTTGGTCAGCTTCTTGAATATCTCCAGATGATATTAAACTAGAACTTTCATCTGCTACATAATCATTCAAATTGAAAATCTTATTCATATTTATTGAAACTATTAGAACCCAAAAAATGAGTATACAGATTGATGCTACTCTGTAGTTTTTCTTTAGCTTGTCTAGAAGTTTCAAATTACTCTACTCTAAATCTCGTATTATTGTTTATAATTTTATTTATGATATTTCGCATCTTACCGAGCAATTTTTAAGTAACTAAAAACTTCAGCATATAGACATCTTAAGTTGATAAATCAGCTGCCAATTCACGGTAAATTTTCAAATATATTACATCTGTCTGCGGGGTAAAAATGAAAAAAAACGGAAAAGAAAAGAATTCTGGGGAAAATAAACCCATTCGTTCTCTAGCTTATGATGAACGCATCAAAAATTTGGCTAATCAACAAACTGAACATTCTGCAATTATATTAGCTATGCAGCTCATGGTTGAGAATCTTCAAACTAATATTCAACATATGATGGAACATTATGAATATGTTCAACAAGTTAGAGATAGACTACTGGACGATATTCAAAACAAGAAAAGGATCTATATCCTAGCAAGTGGTCGAAGCGCAATGGTTGGTCAAATGTTCCAAACAAGACTCGAGCATTTTGGAGTAGAATGTCGTTTTATAACCAACACTAGGTCTGTTCCAAGATTAAAAGAGGAAGATAGCATTATTGTAGTAAGTGGTTCTGGAACTACACCAATTGTTAAAGCAATGTTGGAAACCTATTTGATTTATAATCCCTTTGTGATTGTCTTGACTAGTTATCCACAAAGCGTGATTGGAAGATTAGGGGATGTTACGGTGAAATTAAAAGGGAGAACAAAATCTGATTTAAATCGAAGAAGTAAAGGATTAGACAGCACTTTAGCTCCTGAAGGAACTGCTTTTGAGCAAGCTGCTTTAGCTTTTCTCGATGGTATTGTTGCTGAGCTTGCTGTTTCTCTGCATAGAGATGAAAAAAGTCTGTCTGAACTACACAATCAAGGTGTATAAGAAATTTATCAAGAAAAGCAATATTTTCGTGCTTTTTTTGACAAAATTCTAGTTGAAACCATAGTAAGATTTAATAGATTTCCAAAACATAAAAGAATTAGACTTCACACTCGAAAAGATTTTATAAATAGAAATCTTAATTCGAAAAAGCAAATTATTGGTGGCAAGAAACACGATGTCAGGAAAATTAACTATCAAAGATATCTTCAAGGTTGATGGTTCCGGAGTTCCTTACCTTAAATTGGTAATTTATGGTCCTTCTTTAGCTGGAAAAACAAGTATGCTTACTGTTTATAACGTACTAAGAAAAGTTGAAGATCCTGAAACTATATATTCCTCATTAAAGAAAATTGACGACCCCAGTGGGAGAACTATATTTTATGATCAAAGCACTTTTGAGTTGCCTAAAGGTCAAGGAGTTAGCGTTCCAAAACTTCGCTATCAAGTATGGACAGTTGCTGGACAGAAGAGACATTACATACAAAGAAAAGTAGTTCTTGAAGGAGCCGATGGCTTAATTTTCATGTTTGATCCCAGTAAAAACATGTGGGATGATAATGTCGAAAGCCTAGCAGAATTAATATCTTTGAAAGGAGATGCTTTAGGTAAATCATTACCGTTTATAATAGTGTTAAACAAAATAGATATGCCCGCAGAAGATAGAACTCCTACAGATAGGTTCCTTGACATGTTAGTTGAGAAAAAATTGGCCTCAAACAAAGGCGATGCCTATATGAGAGTTATTGAAACCTCCTGTCTCCAAGCTAGAAACGAGCTTATGACATTGCTCCGCAGCCCAGATATCAAATCTAAACTAGATGAATTTGGGCGGTTACAGAGAGGAGCAAGACCTTTAAGTGTTCAAAAAGTTGCACAGCCAATAGAGCAATTAACAAGGGAAATTATTATACAAAGGGTTAAATCTGCTAAACCAGCATAATTCTTCTTTACTTCTTTGAGGGAATAATTTGCGGCTTGATACTGTAACTCAAATAATTTTAGACCACATCTTACAAAAAAAAGATTTTGACATCCCTAAATTTTCACAAAATGAAAAATTCAAATGCCAGCAGATTCTTCAATCAATCAATTATTCTCTAGATGGATTTTTTAATGAGACAGAGTTTAGTGAAAATGAGATAGGAAGGATAGTTTATACATTATTGAAACAAGGGAAAGATGCGTCACTAATTCTGGAAAAGCTCGATTGGCAAGGTTTTGAGCATATAATAAGCATAATCCTTGATGAGAACAATTATTCTGTTTTGACAAATGTTAGATTTAAAGATGAGTTCACAAAATATGAAATTGATTTATTAGCATTTAAATTCCCGTATTTGTTTGCAATTGATTGTAAACGTCACAGTACAGGATCTTCTAGCTTTCTGAAGAATTCAGCAGAGAAACAAAAAGAAAGAGTTGAAATTTTATTTGAACAATTCCCTATAATATCAGAGGATTTAATATCAAATCTATCTTTGCCAATAAAAAGAAAAATATTCCTCTTTCCTCTGATTATTTCATGGAGGGAATATAGTCTTCAATTCTACTCTGACCTTCCAATTGTTTCTTATAATCGTTTATCAGGCTTCTTGCAAGAAATAGATGAATATAGAGATACGATGTTCAATCTTTCTTTAATAATTGAATGAAAAATTTTTCAATTAATGAAGTTGATTTGTGAGTCGGACTGACGAAATTCATTTATATTCAAATATCTTTTGTCTAATATAACA
>DAOVRE010000234.1 GCA_030628305.1 Candidatus Heimdallarchaeota archaeon
ATGTTTGAATATCCCCATGGAACCATAGAGAAACTCCCTGTAGCGCTAATTGAGGGATTAAAAGATGGCCCTAAATTTCTTTTAAGTGGTAATATTCATGGTGATGAGCTTCATGGACTAGTAGCTTTACAAGAGGTCATTCAAGAACTAGATCCAAGTAAAATCAAAGGAACGATAATCATTTTTCCAACACTCAATCCTGGAGGATTACTTACAAAAACAAGAACACCTTTCTATGCTAAAAAGGATCCTAATAGATTGTGGCCAGATCCAAAACCAAAGGACAAACCTAAACTCAAATATCAAGATCCCTATGCTGAAAATCTAGATGAAGAAAACTTCCCCAATGTTCAAGAGGTCTTTTACACAAAATTATATGAAATATTTACTGAGGTTGATTATTATATCGACTTACATTGTCATGCCATTCAATCTGTTCCATATTCCTATATTGATCGAATCTATTACGACGAGAAAAAAGAAGGAGATGAGATTGTTGCACAAGAAGTTTATGATGAAATGAAACCTTTTGTAGAGAGTTTTGGATTGACTATGGTACTTGAAAGCCCACCAAAGTCTTATCTTGGCAATAAATTGCATCGTTCTACAACGGGAAGCTTTGTTAACAAACTAAGAAAGCCAGGTTTTACAGTTGAATTAGGAGGAGCATTGATTGTTGATACCAACATTATAAAAGCCGCAAAAATTGGTGTTTATAACTCGCTCAAATGGGCTAAAATGTTAGAGGGAGATATTGAAAAAATCAACAATGTCAGAGTTCTCGATGAGGAGATATGGCGTGAAATAACTATTAGATCTAAACACTCTGGTTTCTTTGTTACAGTGGTAGACATAGGTGAAATAGTAGAGAAAAATCAACCAATTATTGAAATCAGAGATGTATTTGGAAAAGTAAAAGATACAATCACGGCTCCAGAAAGAGGGGCACTTCTAGCTGTTTGGGATGAGGTTAAGTGCTATCCTAATGAGGAAATAGGTGTTTTCCTAATCAAGAATGATTTAGGGGTTATCATGCCTTGGGAATATGAGGAAAAAGAAGAGAAAAAAGAAGAGAAGAAAGAATAGGATTTCTCAATCTTCTTCTAAATCTAGCACAGCAATTTCCATCTCAGGAAGTAGTTGCTTAAAATCTTCAATAAACGAAAGTTCACCAATTCCTCTACCAATATGCATGGGTATAGTCACTTGAGCTTGTATTTCTTTTGCAGCTTCAACAGCCTCAGGAACATCCATAACATATGTGCCTGAAATAGGAATTAAAGCAATATGAGGTTTCAAATTCTCCATTTCAACAATCTTATCTGTATCTCCAGCATGGTAAATGATAATTCCATCTATATCTATAATAGGACCGATATGACCTTCTTCCTTTGGATGAAAAGGTGTTTTTGTTTGAGGATCACGGAATCGATGGAAGTTATAAGCAGGAATAGCAGATATTTTGATGCCAGAAACCTTAACTGTACCACCAGGATTAAGTTCTAAAACATCTTTTTTATCATTTATTTCACCAGTGAGTTTATCTTGACAGATCTTTGGACCAATTAAAACAGTATCTTCATTTGAAATTATATTGATAGCTTCAACATTGAGATGGTCATAATGGTCATGAGTTGTAATTAGAATGTCAGCTTTAGGAAGTGAAGATTTCGCCAATTTATAGGGATCAATGTAGATGTTCAAACCTTTTGCTTCTAACCAGAAAGCATCATGTCCCAACCAATGAATAATGATTCCTTCGTATTCGTACATAGTTATCGAGAGAAAAATAAAATCTTCATATAAAAGATTTTATCTTGACTAGTACACTCAGTACACTCTATCTTCCCCAACAAAAACAAACATTTCTGCTGTGTTGATATAGGCTGTAAGTTTTGTTCCTACTTTCATTTGAGCATATTCATGAGCACGTTCAGCAACATCGAGAAGGAGGATAGTATCATCTTTTAGTTTACCTGTCATCTTGACTTCAGTACCAAGATATTCAATAGTGTTAATTTCAATTTCAATTGGACTATCAGATTCAGAAGTTAAGCTAACATTTTCTGGACGGATGACGAGAAAAACTTCTTCTCCAACAGGAATATCAGTCTTCACTTGAAGTTTTACCATTTCTCCACCTTTTAATTCCACAACATTAGGCTTGATAATTTTGCCTACTAGAGTGCTGGAGATACCGATAAATTGACCAACAAAAAGAGTATGGGGGTCAGTGAAAACTTCTGTAGGTGTGCCATATTGTTCGATATTTCCAATATTAAAGACAGCTATACGGTCACTTATGGCGAGGGCTTCAGTTTGGTCGTGAGTAACATAAACGGTAGTCATACCGAGACTTTTGATAATAGAGCGAATCTCTGTCCGAAGCTCTTTACGGAGTTTTGCGTCGAGATTCGACAAGGGTTCATCACACAATAAAACATCTGGTTCGACTACTAGAGACCTACTCAGCGCGATTCTTTGCTGTTGTCCACCCGAGAGCTGTGTTGGATTTTTGAATGCCTGATCTTCTAAATGAACTAATCTCAATGCTTCGAATACCTTCTCTCTTCTATAAGCCCATTTTGGATCAATTTGTTCTTTTTTCTCTCGGTGATAATGATCAATTCCTTTTGATATAGTTTTTAACCATCTGAATCCAATAAAGAGATACCACATTGAAATTTGTAATATTCCTTTCTTTTCTGAACAATATTCTTCTTTGGCTTCTTTTAGATATTCTAATGCTTTACTATGAGTTTTGCCTAAGAAGAAGTAATATGGTTTTATAACCCATAGAAATCTACTATACCATGGGCTTTTCAACGCAGCTAACTCATCACTTTCTCTTAACTTCAGACCATACTCAACATTCTTGAAAATTGTCAAATGTGGCCATAAGGCATAATTTTGGAATATCATTGCTGTATTTCGCTTTTGAGGAGGTAGAAGTGTAACATTATTATCACCAATAAACACATTACCTTCAAAGGGTTCCACAAATCCTGCTAAAGCTCGCAGAACGGTTGTTTTTCCACATCCTGATGGACCAAGGAGGGTTGTAATTGTTCCATGTGGGATATCAAGATTGAAGTTCTGTACAACTATAAAATCACCATATGCAACGCCTATATTTTCATACTTGATAGAAACCATATTTCTCAACACTTCAGACTTGAATCTCGTTTATAGACTCAAATATAAAAGTTTTTGCTGGAATCACCCATTATATCTTTTACCATAACACTTTATAGAAAGATTAACTAAGTTTAGGGTATGAGAGAGTTAGGAGCGAATCTCTACCTTGTTGAAGGCAACCACTACAAATTACGCAGAGGTTTGGGTGCCCCCAATACCTTAATTGTAAAGGATGACAAAGAGTTCATTGTAATTGATCCTGGTGTTATTACATATCAGCTTAAGAAATTTAAGAAGTTAGAAAAGGCTGGTTTTCTCTCACTAGATAAAATTAGTAAAATATTTCTTACTCATCATCACTGGGATCATTCACTTCTTGCAAGCTATTTTCAACAAAGATTTGATTCAAAGATTTATTGCCATCCATTGGAAAGGGAAGGAGTTGAAGATGGTAATGTAATTTATAACCTCTACTGGGAGAGTTTTGAAATTTTAGAGAGAGAGATCAAACCATTTCCAGATTGGGGTATAAAGCTTGTACTCTGGTTCATGTGGGAAAATTATAAACCAATGACAGTAAATGAAACTTTTATGGAAGGTGATTTGCTCTCAGCTAATGAAACAATTCAAGTTGTTGAATTACCTGGACATACACCAGGAATGGTAGGATTTTATTTCCCTGAGTCAAGGGTTTTTTGTCTTGGTGATTTGTTTGATACTGAATTTGGAATAA
>DAOVRE010000171.1 GCA_030628305.1 Candidatus Heimdallarchaeota archaeon
ATGCAGGTCCCATGTTAACTGCAAATAGAGTTGCTTCTGATGTCATTGACAACTCTCAAAATTGGTCGAAGAAGTCTCAAGAAGATATTGTAAAAATGCGTATTTCTCTTATGAGAACTCATGCAAAAATTAATGTCAAGCGACCTCTTGATTCAGATATTGTTCAAAAAAGTCAAGAATTGCTTTTAGGAAAAAAAGCTATTGATGTAGAAGTTCAACTTGAAAGAAAGATTATCCCTAGAATTAGTCTTGATGAGAGAATGGCTCCACACGGACCTATAGTTCCTATAAAAACATTAGACATTACAGAAAATCAATCTCCGATTAATGCTATTGAAAAGAGCTATTATGATACAGATCTATTAGCTACAGATGCTGTCACCTATATGGGGAAAGAGAAATTAGATGAAACTACTATTACCAGAGTCTTTTCAGCTGGTATGATAGGTCGAAAAGATAATCGCAAACTAGTTCCAACCAGATGGAGTATAACAGCTGTAGACGATATTCTTTCAAAACAAAATGTAGAGAAAGTAAAACTTCTTCCTGAAGTAGGAGAATTTAGAGTTTTTACATATAACTTCTTTGGAAATAGATTTGTTATTATTCTTATTCCTGATGTTTGGTCTTACGAAATGATTGAAACTTGGTTCAGAGGAGCTTTCATGAATCCTAGTGATAAGGATATTGCAGTTGAAGATTGGGAAGGGTATAATGGTCGAACAGATTATGCCTCAAACATCACTGGTGCCTATTATGCAGCAAGGTTAGGTATAACTGAATATCTTCTTAAAATCAAGAGACAATCTCAAGCAATAGTTTTAAGAGAAATTTCTGATGAATACAGATTCCCATTAGGGGTTTGGGTAATCAGATTAGCTGTAAGAGAAGCTATGAAGAAAAAATACATGACTTTTGATAATATAGATTCTGCTTTTGAGATCGCTGAGAAGAAGCTTGATTATCCTCTCAAACATTGGAAATACCGTTCCAAGCTATATGATCTGACTAAAAGTCAACGAAAACTAGATGATTTTTACTAACTTCTAATCATTACCATCTATATTTGGGAAGTTTTAATAGTAATCAGAAGATGCGTTATCCATGTTCAATAGAGAATTGTTAATTGATGGACTTGATGAGGGTGAAAAACTTGGTGCCGATTACGTTGAATTGAGGTATCAGGATAAATACCTCGCTAATTTTACTTACAGAGATGGAGATCTAGACAGTACAACTGGTTCCCGACAAGGCATCTGTGTTAGAGCTCTCATAGATGGTAGCTGGGGTTTAGCTACAACCAGTTCTATTAGCAAAGAAGATGTTTTCAAAGCTGTCAGAAGCGCAACAAAAATGGCGAGAAGTTCATCAACACATAAAGAGAAAAAAATCATACTTGCAGAAGTAGATATTGTAGATGATGATGTTATCTCACCTAGAAAAATTGATTTACTTAGTGTTTCTGTTGATGATAAATTACAAAAACTAATAGAAGCTGCTAAAATACAACAAGAATTTCCATTAGTAAAAAGTTTGAACATAACCTATAATGAAGTTGTTGACAAAAGAACTATTGTTACAAATGAAGGTACAAGAGTAAGCTGGGAAAACATGATACCAACCTTGATGTCATATGCTGTTGCGATAGAAGAAGGGAAAATGGCTAGTGGATTCGCATCATGGTCTCACACTTGTGGAGCGGAATTCTTTGATTTACATCCTGTAGATGAAGTTGTCAGAGACGCTAATGAAAAAGCTACACGATTGGTAAAAGCTTCAATGATCCCAGCTGGTGTTGCTAATGTTCTATTAGATCCTCAATTAGTTGGAGTACTTGCACACGAAGCTATAGGCCACACTGCTGAAGCTGATCTTGTAATGATGGGGTCTTTTACACAAGGTAAACTAGGACAAAAGGTCTGTGATGAGAATATTACCTTAGTAGATGAACCAATCACTGAAGGTTCGAAATGGGTGGGTGCTGGATGGTTACCCTATGATGATGAAGGAGTAAGAGGAAGAAGAGTAGATATAATCAAAGATGGTGTAATGACAGGTTATCTTACCAATCGAGCTTATGCTACAGAATTTGATTTAGAAGCAACAGGAAATGCTAGAGCTTATACATTTAGTGATGAACCAATTGTAAGAATGAGAAATACATACATTGAGCCTAGAGATCTAAGCTTTGAAGAACTCTGTGAAGCAATAGGTGAAGGATATATGCTTATATCTTTACAAAATGGACAAGCAGATTCCAATTCTGAATTTATGTTTGGCGCAGTTGAGGGAAGAAAAATAATGAACGGGGAGCTTACTGAGGAATCATATCAAAATCCAGTTTTGACTGGTAATGCTTTTGAAGTTCTCAGTGATATTATAGGTATTGGCAAAGATTTCGATGTGAATCTTGGCATGGGATTCTGTGGAAAAGAACAACCTGCTAAAGTTGATGCTGGTGGTCCTTATTTAGCTATGAGAGCTATGCTTGCGGGTGGAGGAGGTAATTAAAATGACACCAGAAGTAAATACAAAAGAATCCTTACTAGACCTTGCACAGTTTGCTATAGATTACGCTACTTCTAAAGAAGTTAATGCGGCTGAAGCCTTCTTCCACTCTAATAAAAGATTCCAGATTTTAGCAGAAGGAAAATCAATTGCAAATGAGAGAGATATTTTTGAAATAGGGTTTGGGATAAGAGTCATAAAAAATGGTTCAGAAGGTTTTTCTTATACTAATAAAATAGAGAAAGGGGATTTGGAATTGTGTGCTAATGAAGCTATTGGGGTCGCTTCTGTAGCTCCTATAAAAGAAGGTCTACGGCTTCCATTTGCATCAGAATATTCTACAATTGAAGGAGTGTACTCCCCCGAAATCTCAGCTATAGATTCAGAAGAAATGATTGCAAATATGAAAGAGATTTTAGCTCCAATTAAGGAAGCAAAATCTAATGTTAATACAAACTTGAGTAATATTGCAATTGAAGAAAATTGGTATGGCGTTGTTAACTCACTTGGAGTTGAAGCATTTAGCAAATCTAATGAGCACTCGGGTGTTTTCCTTGCAGCTGCTCGAGATGGTGATAAGATAGGTTCTTTTATTGTACACGATTTCTATACACGTGATCCATCATCCATAAATTATAGGAAATTTGGAGAAGAAGTAGTAGAATTAGCTGAGATAAATCTGAATACTATTGTATTAGATTCGCTAGATTCAGATATTGCTATTTTCAAAAAAGGAGCTGTTTTCTTTCCTTTAGGTATTGTTATCAGTAGTGCTATAGGTGCCGATAATGTTCAACAGAATAGATCTATGTGGAAGGATAAACTAGCTGACACAGTAGCCGTGGATTTCTTCAATTTCATTGACGATCCTCATAATATAGAAAGAGGAGGAGGGGTAAAAACATTTGACGACGAAGGAAATGCAACTCAAAAAACAACTATAATCAAAGATGGAATCTTAGAGAATTTCCTGTTTGATGAATTAAGAGCTAGTAGGGGTAATGCAGTTTCTACCGGAAACTCAAGTAGAGGTTTTGGAGGACTTAAATTCATGAATCCACCAACAAATATCTTCCCAAATGCTCCAACAATTCTTCCAGGTGACATGTCAGAAAATGAAATGATAGAGGAAACAAAACTAGGTATAATCTTTGATAGATTTTCTGGATCTTTCCGAGCTGAAAACGGTATGTTCAGTGGAGTAATTAAAGGAGCACAATTAGTTAAAGATGGAGAAATAGCTAATCCTTTAACCAACATAACAATCGGTGGAAATGTCTTTGAAGTTCTTATGAATATAGTTGGATTGGGTAAAGAAACCGATTTAATTAATGGATTCAGCACAGCTCCCCCACTTAAAGTAAAAGGTGTTAATATCTCAACACAACAATAACACCTTCCTTTTTCCATTACAATTTTATATATGAAAACACAATTAGTCTTATTGCTATAAGGTTTCGATAACACTCTTGGAAGCGTCTTAATGAAAACAGAGATTATTGAAGTATCGAGAGAAGACTTACAAAAAATTGCTGTTGTTGGTACACATCTTCATAAATGGCAGGGAGAGAGTACAGAAGATATACGTTCTGTTTTTAAAAAACAAGCAATGGTTCAGCTTGATCCTTTGAATCCAGCTGGAAGGAATCATGATCTTTTCTTTCAAGGCAGAATAAGAAATTATGAAATTGGTACATTTCAGAAAATAGTTTACCAAAAAAAATTAGTTTTTGAGGCTTATTTCCCAAACTTAATGGCTATTTCAAAGGAACATTTTCCATTATTCTTACCTCAAATGAAGAAAGATTTTTTACACAAATATTATCAATCTCGTTTAGAAAAAGTAGAGAAAATACATTCAAGAATACTTGAAGAAGCAGTAAAATTCCTTCAAGAAAATGGACCTTCAAAAGCTTCAGATATTATAGAAATAGCTAAAATCAAACCAGATTTCTCCTTCTGGAAAACTAGTAATTTGGCAGGTATGTCTCTTGAATTATTGTGGATTCTAGGCAGAGTTATTATTTCAGGTAGAGATGAAAACTGGCGAAAGATTTACTATTTAACTGAAGAATATTTCGAATCAGTGTTACTAGAAAAAAAAGATTTAACTCAAGGAGAAATTAGCTATGAAAAATTTCTTATCAAACAGAAATCTTATCCTTTGATTACTCTAGGCAAG